>DATBPR010000465.1:0-5519 GCA_036561285.1 Candidatus Limnocylindrales bacterium
GCTCAACGAAGATCCGGATCCCCTCGATGTTCGCGAGCTCGACGAAACCCCGACCAGGGGGGACGTCGGCGAAGCTGCTCGTTATGTCGCCGAACACGGTCCAGTGGCGTCGCGTCCGGCTCACAAAGTAGTCGATGACGATCGCCCGACCGTCCGCCAGGCGGGCGAGCGAAGGGCGCAGCGCTGGCTCAACCCCCAGGCTGATCCGTGAACGCGGGACGACGCTCCCTGGGCTTACGACCATGGCTCGAGAAGGATCGTCAGACACCTGACGATTCTCCCGCAACGACTTCCCGGCGTTGCGGGAGCGCAATCGGAGCACGCGCTCAGGCGTCACGGCGGGGCCAAGACGAGAAGTCGCCTTCAGGACGTGCTTGGGCGCCCACGTAATCGCCGGCGCAACCCGCCCGCCAGGGAGTACGCTCCGCTCGCCGATTGGGCGCTGCCCGCCCACGGCGTGGAGAGGTGGGGTTCGAGATGCTCGGTGACGACGCGACCTCTTACGGCGACCAGGAGCCCAACGACAGCAGTCCCTGGGTCGAGCTCCGTGATTTCGCCAAGGTGGCCCCGACAGACGACTCGTGGGCGCGGATCAGGGTCCTCGGGAAGCGCTTCAAGAGCAGCTCGCCGGACTCGGAGGCGTTCCTCCATGACCCGCTGACGGTCATGATGAAGGACGCCCGCGACCCCGACAAGGGCGAGGTCGAGGCGCTCCAGCAGATCACGCGGGACTGGCATGTGAGCACGATCGTGGTGAACCATCAGGCAACCCTGTCGATCCGGCACCTCAATGCGATCGTGGCCCTCAATCCCGACAATCCGTCGGTCGGCATCATGCTTGTCAAGCAGACTCGGTAAGCGAGTCGCCCGTTGTCGACGGTCCGCCCGTGGCCGCGGGCGCCACGGGCTCGGCGAGATGCCCGTCCAGCCTCGCGATGAACGCCATGGCACCGAGACCGGCGAGAATCGCCCTCGCTTCGTCGGCCGCGGCCGCCGCCTCGACCGTGTCGGTCGGCAGGAAGTGGGCGGCCTCGACCTGACAGAGGGCGAGCTGGAGCGGCACATCCAGCGTCCGCCAGCGGGCGGCCGCTAGGCCGTACCCGTCGCGGGCCGCAGTCGTCCTGCCGTCGAGGGCATCGAGGCCGGCCGCGAGCGTGGTCGTCACGGCGGTAAGCCAGCGGCCTCGGGGTCCCACCGCCCGGATCGCGTCGAGCGCCCCGGCGAGGCGGCCGCGGTCGGCCGCCCAGAGGGCGGCCCGGCTCGTCAGAACCGAGTTCTCCAGGAGCAGCGTCGACAGGCCGGTCGAGGAGAGCGCCAGGGTGGTCGCCTCCGTGTGGGCCAAGGCTTCGCGAGCTCGACCGAGCGACAGGAGCGCGAGCGACCGACGGGAGAGCAGCACCGACGACGCTAGCGGGTCCGGCTGGGTCGCCAGGAGCGCGTCGAGGCGCCCGAACCGGCCATCCGCGTCCGACTCGCCGCGCCAGGTCAGGATCGTGGCCACCACCGAGCCGAGGTCGATCCGGTCCGGGACCGTCAGGTCGTCGCGGTCCAGCTCGCCCATCGTGGCTAGGACCTGGTCCCAGGCCCCAATGTCGAGCCCGGCCCCGGCCCAGTTGCTGGCCAACCGCACGGCCACGTCGAGCAGCCCGAGACGCCGGGCCGTCTCGAGCCCCGCATCCGACATCGCGAAGGCGGCCCGCGGGTCATCGGTCAACAGGCCCACCGCGATGCTGTTCCGGGCCCGGAGCGCCGGGATGACCAGGCCGTGCTCCTCAGACATCGCGAGGGAACCTCGAAGCAGTCCGATCCCCTCCGCGTTGCGGCCGTCCTCGAGCCAGGCTGCGCCCTTGGTCGCCAGCGCCCCGGCCACGATCGTCCGGAGGCCGAGCCGCTCGGCCTCCAGGATGGCCCGTTCAGCCCACGCGACGGCGTCGTCGAACCGACCGTCCAGGAGATACGCCCGGGCCAGGTCGGCCATGAGCGCGACGAGCTCCGGATCGTCGCCCAGGACGGCGTCGCCGACGAGCTCGTCGAGGGCGGCCCGGACGACGGCGATCGACGCCTTGGTCTCGTACCCGAGGGCAAGGATGGAACTGAGCCGCGCGGTCGTCCGGGCCCGGGCCGAGCGATCCCCGTGGGCCGCGTGCCAGTCCACGGCCTGACGGGCGTAGCCGGCGGCATCCTTCAGATGTGCGCTTGCCTGGGCGGCGATCGCGGCCTGCTCCCAGAGCTGCGCCCGCTCCGTGTCGTCCGCGGTCAACGAGAGAGCGCCCTCGAGGTAGTCGAGCGCTTGCGCGGGCGAGTGGAGGGCGGCCGCTCGATCGGCGGCAGCGCGCAGGGCGGTCACGGCTCGGGTCGCGAGCGCCCGGTCGGGCCGGCCGGGCGGCCCTGAGCGACAGGCCGACAGGAGATGGCTCGCGATGGCGCCGGCGAGGTCAGGATCGTGGACCGACTCGAAGTAGGCGGCGGCGGCCCCGTGCAGCTCACGTCGGTCGCGCAGAGACAGGGTCCCGTAGGCGACCTCCCGGACGAGCGCCTCGGCGAACCGGTAGCGGTCGCGGCTCGGGGACCGCTCGTTCGTCTCGAGCGCGAGTAGCTCGCGCTGAACGAGCCGCTGGAGATGGGGCTCGACCGCCTCGGCCGTCGCTCGGCCAATCGCGGCCAGGGCGGCCTGCGAGAACGCCCGCCCGAGCACGGCGGCGTGGCGGATGAGCGTCCGATCAATCGGTTCGAGGTCGTCGAGCCGGGCGGCGACAAGGGCATGCAAGCTCTCCGGAACGGCCAGCCGCTCGAGCCGGCTCCGAACCTCGTAGACACCGTCGACCGCCTCGAGCGCGCCGCGGTCGACCAGCATGCGGAGGATCTCGACGGCGTATAGAGGAACACCCTCGGCCCGCTCGAGGATGCGTTCGGCAATGTCGGCGGGCAGGCCCGGGGCGAGGTCTCCGAGCAGCTGGGCCATCGCCGGGCGTGGTAGCGGGTCGAGGTGGAGGGCGATGAAGTTGCGCCGGCCAGCGCCCCAGGTGGGGCGCGCGTCGAGTAGCTGTGGACGAGCGAGGGTGACGACCAGGATCGGTCGTCCGGTCGAGGCGTCGACGAGGTACTCGATGAAGTCGAGGAGGCCTGGATCGGCCCACTGCAGATCGTCGAACACCAGGACGGTGGTCGCGGAGTCGGCTACACGCTCGAAGAAGGTCCGCCACGCGGCGAAGGCCTCGGCGCGTTCGCCGCCGGGCACCGGGCCGGCGCCAATGAGACCGGCGAGGTACGGTGCGATCCAGCGTCGCTCGGCCTCGTCGGGGACGAACGTAGCAAGACAGGAGGCGAGCCGTCGGCGAGCGACGTCCGGGGGATCTTGCTCGGTGATCTCGGCCCGGCTGCGGACCATCTCGGCCAGGGCCCAGAACGCGAGACCCTCGCCGTAAGCCGGCGAGCCGGCCCGATGCCAGCGGATCTTCTCGACCACGCCATCGACGTACTTCTCGAGCTCCCAGGCGATCCGGCTCTTGCCCAGGCCGGCTTGGCCGAAGAGCGAGACGAGCCTCGGGCTTCGCTCGTCGCGGACGGCCGCGAGGAGACTCTTGACGATCGTTACGAGGCTGTCGCGGCCCACCAGGGGGCCCTCGGGCAGGACGCTCCGGCCCTCGCCCCCTCGGAGCGCCACCACCTTGCGGGCCTCCCAGGCCTGGACCGGCAGACGTTTTCCTTTGAGCGATCGCTCGCCGGCCCGTTCGAAGGTCACGGAACCGTGAACGGCGCGGTACGTGGACTGGTCCACGAGGACGGTCCCTGGTCGCGCCGCCGCCTGCAGCCTCGAGGCCGTGTTGACCACGTCCCCAGCGACCATCCCCTGCCCGAGGGCGCCCACCGTGACCGCCGCCTCGCCGCTGACCACACCGGCCCGCGCCGCGAGCGACGCCAGGCCGACCTGCTCTCCGACCGCGGCGACCGCGGCGACCAGCTCGACGGCCGCCCGCACGGCCCGTTCTGCGTCGTCCTCGTGGGCGACGGGCGCGCCCCACATCGCCATGACCGCGTCGCCGATGAACTTCTCGACCGTCCCGCCGTACCGGGCGATGATCCCGCGGCACGTCTCGAAGTAGCGGGCCAGCAGCTCCTGGACTTCCTCCGGATCGCGGCCCTCAGACTGGGACGTGAAAGAGACAAGGTCGACGAATAGAATCGAAACGCGTCGCCGCTCGGCGCTCGGCACGACGGCGATCGGCTCGCCGGTCCCGGTCGCGAAAGGCTCGCCCGTGCCGTCGACTCCGCTCGTTGAGCGAGTCAGCTCGTCCCCCAGCTCGGTGCCGCATGCGCCGCAATAGCGGAAGCCACGGATGACCGGAGCCGAGCAGACCGGACAGCGCTGGCCGAGGGCGGCCCCGCAGCCCCCGCAGAAGCGGGACGTGGCCGGGTTCTCGGTCGCACATGCGTCGCAGCGCATCGTCATCGCGCCATCATGGCCGCCGTGGGGCGTCCGAGACCAGCCTCTTCCTTGAGTTCCTCAGCAGGGCAACCGTCGGCAGCGCCGGAAGATCGGGCTTCGGCGTTCGCCCGATCGTGAGGAAGGTGTCTCCGACCCGACTGCAACCGCGTAACACGTCGGACCCTGAAACGTCACAAGGGCACCGGCGTTGCAGCGGGCGAGTCCGAGCCCATCCGAGTGGCTCGGTTCGAGGGTACGCTCCATTGCCGCCGGAGCAGGGACGGAGCGATGCGACCTCTTCTCGGCCTCTCCATCCTGACGTTCCTGGTCACGGCCTGTGTCGGCGCAGCGAGTCTACCGTCGACTGGCTCGTCTGTGCCCGCGTCGGCGATGCCGAGCACGTTGGCGATGCCGACGACGCTGGCGAGCGCAGCGCCGTCGCTGGAAGCGAGCACGGCCCCATCTGCCTCCACGAGCGCCGCGGCGCCGCCGGCCCCTGCCGACGTCACGTGGAGCCAGACCCCGGCGCTGGGCTTCGGTATTGGGACCACGACGATGACGGTCACCTGGAAGGAGCCAGCGACAGCATCGGCGACGATCCGGGTGTACGGGGTAACGGCATGTCTGAACCCGCCCGGCACCGACAACGTTCCCTGTCTGGTCGTGAAGACGTTGCTGCCCGACAAGGCGCTGATTCTCGTTGCGACCGCGCCGGCGACCCAGGGCCACGTGAGCTGGACGTGGCCGAGCTGGGGCAACATCGGGCAAGCCCTGGCCGTGCACGGCAGCGACACGTACTACGCCTTCGTCGTCGGCGCTTATACCGCCGCCGGTCACTCGAAGATGATCATCGCGGCCACGGCGCACGCCTGCTCGACCTGCACAACCTAAGAAAATCCCCGGATGGGCCTGCCCGCTTTCAGGGGCGTCCGGTTAGACGTCCGATTACAGGCCTTGGAAGTTGCCGCCTGATCGCAAGTGGCTCCCGGCAAGCGGGATAGCCCCGCCAACAACGACCTTCCGATCACAATGCGCCTCGCCGAGCCTCCACAGCCTTGCGATCCAGCGGGCAATCACTCCGAGGCCATCTCCT
>DATBPR010000466.1:0-5191 GCA_036561285.1 Candidatus Limnocylindrales bacterium
GTCCTCGCCGAGCACCTCCTGCTCGGCAAGTACGAGCCGGGCACGACGATCGTCGTCGACCGCGACCCGGAGGCCGGCCTCGACATCCACGCTGCCGAGCCCCTGACCCCGGTCGAGGCCTGAGCGTCCGTCGCTCGTCGCCCGGACCGCGATGAGCAAGACCGCCGGCCGCGCACAGACCCGCTTCGTCTGCCAGTCCTGCGGGGAGTCCTTCCTCCGCTGGGAGGGCCAGTGCCGCGCCTGCCAGGCGTGGAACAGCCTCGTGGAGACGGCCGTCCGGCCGGAGCCGCGCAGCGCCCATCGCGCCGTGGCGGCCGGTGTCGGCGGCGCCGTCGAGACCCGGCGCCTGGCGGATGCGGACGAGGCTGATCGGGGTCGCCTCCGGATCGGGATCGACGAGCTCGACCGCGTCCTCGGTGGCGGGCTCGTGCCCGGCTCCGTCGTCCTGGTCGGCGGCGAGCCGGGGATCGGCAAGTCGACGCTCCTGCTCCAGGCCGCCGCCGGCGTGGCCGCGGCCGTCGGCCCCGACCGGGTCATCTACGCCACCGGCGAGGAATCGGCGTCCCAGGTCCGCCTCCGGGCGGACCGGCTCGGGCTCCTGGCCGGGCCTGCCGGCGGGATCCGGATCGCCGCGGAATCGTCCATCGACCGGATCGCCGGGCTCGCCCTCGACGAGCCGGCCCCGGCCCTGCTCGTCGTCGATTCGATCCAGACCGCGACCGTCGACGAGCTGGACGGGCCGGCCGGCAGCGTCGGCCAGGTCCGGGCGGCCGCGCTGCGCCTGATGGAGGTCGCCAAGCCCAACGGGATCGCCGTGGTCCTCGTCGGTCACGTGACGAAGGACGGCTCGATCGCCGGGCCGAAGACGCTCGAGCATCTCGTCGACGCGGTCCTGACCCTCGACGGCGAGCGCTACGCCGCGGTTCGCCTCCTGCGCGCGACGAAGAACCGGTTCGGCTCGACGGACGAGGTCGGCGTGTTCGAGATGGGGGAGAGCGGCCTCCGGGAGGTGTCCGATCCGGCCCGGGCGTTCCTGGCGGAGCACGACGGGCCCGCGCCGGGCAGCGTCGTCGCGCCGACCCTCGAGGGGTCGCGGCCGCTGCTCGTCGAGGTCCAGGCGCTCGTCGCGCCAGGCCCCGGCGGCACCCCACGACGGACGACGAGCGGCGTCGACGCCAACCGGGTGTCGCTCCTGGTCGCCGTCCTCGGGCGACGGGCCGGGATCGGCCTGGGCAGCCACGACGTCTACGTCAACCTCGCCGGCGGCCTGACCGTCGACGAGCCCGGCCTCGACCTGCCGCTCGCGATCGCCCTGGCGTCGTCGCTCCGCGATCGCCCGGTCGCTTCGGACACGGTCGCGATCGGCGAGGTCGGCCTGCTCGGCGAGCTTCGTGCGGTGAGTGGCATCGAACGCCGCCTGCGCGAGGCGGCTCGGCTCGGCTTCCGCCGGGCCATCGTCCCGCGCGGGGCGCGTGGAGCCGCCACGCCCGACGTCCCGGGTCTCGAGATCGTCGCGGTTGGCGGCCTCCGGGACGCGATCGACGCGGCGCTGAGCGGCGGTCCGGAGCGGTCCGGTCGCGTGGCGGTCGGGTCGGGCCGATGCTAAGGTTCGGCGGCTGCGGCGTGTTCGAGGGCGAAGGGCCTCGACGCCTCGAGAGGGACGACGCGAGGACCACGTGATCCGCAACATCCGCCTCCTCGGTGCCGCGCTGGGTGGTCTCGTCGGGCTCGGCCTGGCGGCGACGGCCCGGCTCTTCGAGCAATCGGACGGCGGCGGCTGGCTCCTGATCGCCTGGGTCGTCGCCTGGATCGTCGTCGGCTTCGCGATCCTCCCGTACCTCACGGTCGTTCCCGCCGTCTGGCTGATCCGCCAGATCGAGCAGCTCTCGACCGCCGAGTTCGTCACGGCCGTCGTCGGCCTCCTGCTCGGCCTGCTGATGGGGCTGCTGCTCGGCCTGCCGCTGTCCGCCTTTCCCGATCCGCTGGGGACGTGGCTGCCGCTCGCGGTGTCGCTCGGTCTCGGGCTCGGGATGCTCGGCCTGACCGTCGCGAAGCGGGAGGACCTGATCATCGCGGCCGAGGCGATCGGCATCGTCCGGCGCCCCGTTCCGGAGGAGGATCGCGGCCGGACCACCGGCGATCCGCACATCGTCGTCGACACGAGCGCGATCATCGACGGCCGGATCGCCGAGATCGTCGATTCGGGCTTCATCTACGGCACGCTCGTCGTCCCGAAGTTCGTCCTCGACGAGCTCCAGCACATCGCCGACAGCTCGGACACGCTTCGCCGCAACCGCGGCCGGCGCGGCCTCGAGATCCTGGCGAAGATGCAGAAGGACTCGCCGACGCCCATCGAGATCGTCGACGAGCCGGTGCCGGACGTTCCGGAGGTCGACGCCAAGCTCGTCGCCCTCGCGCGGGTGCGCTCGAAGGCGATCCTGACCAACGACTACAACCTCAACCGGGTCGCCGAGCTCCAGGGTGTTCGCGTGCTCAACATCAACTCGCTGGCGAACGCCGTGAAGCCGGCGGTCCTGCCGGGCGAGGAGCTCCGCGTCCGGGTGATCCAGGAAGGCAAGGAAGCGGGCCAGGGCGTCGGCTTCCTCGACGACGGCACGATGATCGTGGTCGAGGGCGGCGTCCGCTACATCGACAAGGACCTCGACGTCTCGGTGACCCGCGTCCTCCAGACGGTCGCGGGCCGGATGATCTTCGCCCAGCCCCGTCTCGACTGAGGACGGGCAGGTGGCGGCAGACGCCCCGGCCACGGGCACGGCCGACGCGATCGTCGTCGCCGCCGGCGCCTCGCGCCGGATGGAGGGGATCGACAAGCTCGACCGCGTCGTTGCCGGACGGTCCCTGCTCGAGTGGTCGATCGCCGCGATCGCGGCGGCGCCGGAGGTCGAATCGATCGCGCTGGTCACGACGCCCGAGCGGATCGACCGGATCGTGGCGGCCGGCTGGCTGCCGGAGTCGGTGCGGGCGGTCGTCCCGGGTGGCGAGCGTCGGCACGAATCCGTCGCCGCCGGGCTGGCGGCGCTCGACCGTCTCGGTGGGACGACGAGCGACGAGCGGGTCGTCCTGGTCCACGATGGCGCGCGGCCGCTCGTCACCGGGGAGCTGATCGCACGGGTCGTGTCGGCAGCCGCCGAGCACGGTGCCGCGGTGCCCGTCGTGGCCGTCGCCGAGACGCTGAAGCGGATCGATGGTGACGTCGTCCGCGAGACGGTCGACCGGACCGGGCTGGCGGCCGCGCAGACGCCGCAAGGGGTCCGGCGAACCCTCCTCCGATCGGCGTTCGAACGCTATCCGGCGACCGGACCAGAGACCTGGACCGATGAGGCCGCCCTGCTGGAGGCCTGTACCATTCCCGTCCATGCGATCCCCGGCGACCCCGCCAACCTCAAAGTGACGCTGCCTGCCGACCTCGATCGCGTCGACGCGGCGCTCCGCAGCACGGCCGGCAGCGCGGTCCGCGTGGGGATCGGGCAGGACCTCCATCCGTTCGGAGCCGGCAGCCCGCTGATCCTCGGCGGGGTCACGATCGCCGGGGCGCCCCGGCTCGACGGCCATTCGGATGGCGACGTCGTCCTCCACGCGATCGCCGACGCGATCCTCGGGGCTGCCGGCCTGGGCGACCTCGGGCGGCTGTTTCCGGCTGGACCCGAGACCCCGCGCGGCGTCGCGAGCACGGAGCTCCTCGGCTCGGTCGTCCGGAAGGCGGCGGACGCGGGCTTCCTCGTCGAAGCCCTCGACGTCACGGTCGTCGCGGCCCGGCCGCGCCTCGGCTCGGCGCTCGTCGCGATGGCCGCCCGGATCGCGGGTCTCCTCGGCGTCGCGGAGAGCGCCGTCAACGTCAAGGCTTCGACCGGCAACCTCGCCGGGTTCGAGGGCGCGGGACGCGGGATCTCGGCGCTCGCGCTCGTCACGCTCATCGGCGGCGGGACGCGAGCCCCCGACGGTCGATGACGGTTCGCCTCCAGGACACGCTCTCGGGCGAGACCCGACCGCTCGAGCCGCTCGAGCCCGGCCACGTCCGGATCTACAGCTGCGGGCCGACGGTCTACGGGCCTGCCCACATCGGCAACTTCCGGAGTTTCCTGTTCGCCGACCTCCTCGTCCGCCACCTCCGTCGCCGCGGGCTGCGGGTGACGTGGGTGATGAACGTGACCGACATCGACGACAAGATCATCAAGGGCGCGAACGCCGCGGGTGTCACGATCGGCGAGCTGGCGGACCGCTGGCTCGGCGTGTTCCTGTCCGACGCGGAGCGACTCCGGATGACGCGCCCGGACGTCCTGCCCCGGGCGACCGACCACATCCCCGAGATCGTCGACCTGATCTCGACCCTCGTCGATGGCGACCACGCCTACCGGACCGACGACGGGTCGATCTTCTTCCGGATCGCGTCGTGGCCGGCCTACGGCCGCCTGGCCCGGCTCGACCCTGACCAGCTCCGCGTCGGCGAGCGGGTCGAGAGCGATGAGTACGCCAAGGACGACGTCCGCGATTTCGCCGTCTGGAAGGGCGCGAAGCCGGGCGAGCCGTCCTGGGACACCGCCGTCGGGGGCGGTCGCCCGGGCTGGCACATCGAGTGCTCGGCGATGTCGATGAAGCATCTCGGGCCGTCGTTCGACATCCATACCGGTGGCGTCGATCTGATCTTCCCCCACCACGAGGACGAGATCGCCCAGAGCGAGGCCGCGACCGGCAAGCCGTTCGTCCGGACGTGGATGCACTGCGCGCACCTCCAGGCAAGCGGCTCGAAGATGGCCAAGTCCACCGGCAACATCGCCCGTGTGGCGGATCTGCTCGAGGCCGGCGTCTCGCCACGCGCGCTCCGCTACGCGTTGATCGCCGTCCACTACCGCGCCGCCAACAACTGGAGCGACGACTCGCTCGCCGCGGCGACGGCGGCCCTGGACCGGCTCGACGCGCTCGTGGCGGCCCTCGGCGCATACGACTCGGACGGCCCTGACGATCCGACCGTTGGCAGGGCTCTGCTGGCCGCGGACGAGTCGTTCGGCGCCGCGCTCGACGATGACCTGAACATCTCGGCCGCCCTTGCCGCCGTCTTCGACCTCGTCCGGCACCTCAACCGCCGGATCGATACGCGATCCCTGTCCACCCCCGACGCCGAGCGTGCCCTCGCCACCCTGCGCTCGTTCGACGAGGTCCTCGCCGTCCTGCC
>DATBPR010000467.1:0-1818 GCA_036561285.1 Candidatus Limnocylindrales bacterium
TCCGCGAACGATACCCGCCGAAACCGGAAACGACGGACCGGGCGTACGATCCAGCGACTGCCCTTGCGATCGGGCCCAGCCCCGGCCGATCCCCCTGGAGGATCCGACATGCGACGTCTCACGATGCTGCCGATGCTGGCAGCGACCCTGCTCCTGGCCGCCTGCTCGGGCAGCGCGACCTCCGCCCCGGCCGCATCGTCCGGCGGCGCCGCGGCCAGTGCCCCGGCGTCGGCGAGTGGCGATACCGGCGCCGCGTGCGCGGCCGCTCCGGCGGGCGCCACGGCCGCGGTCACCGTCACGATCAAGGGCTTCAAGTTCTCACCGGAGCCGGTCCAGGCGAAGGTTGGCGACGTGGTCGCCTGGACGAACTCGGACACCGCGCCCCACAGCGCGACCCTGGACAACGGCGCCTGCGACACGAAGACGATCGACGTGGGCGCCACGGCGATGCTCGTCTTCACGGCGCCGGGCACGTACACCTACCACTGCTCGATCCACCCGACGCAGATGAAGGGCTACACGATCCAGGTCCAGTAGGCCCCCTGGAAGGTCGTCGGGCGGCGCGTCGCGCGCCGCCCGCCTATCGGGCCGGCTTGACGATGTCGAACAGGGTCGCGCCCGACAGGAGGTCGATCGCGGTCGGCGCCGGCAGGCCGGAGCTCGCGTAGAGCTCGAGGAAGCCCGCTCGCGACAGCATCCGCGTGCCCTGGTAGAGCTCGTCGATCTGGATGCCCCAGAGGAGCCGGGCATGGAGCGACTGGTCGCCGGGATCATCCGGCAGGCACCAGTCCAGCACCACGAGCCGGCCGCCGGGCGCCACGGCGGCCCAGGACGCCCGCAGGGATCCGACCGGGTCGCGCAGCTCGTGCAGGGCGTCCTGGAGGTAGACGAGGTCGAACTGGTCGCGGAACGGCATGTCCGGGATCGTCCGCGGCTCGATCCGGATCCGTTGCCCGAGACCCGCGTCGCTGACGTGGCGCATCGCCCGCGCGACCGAGTCGGGCTCGTACTCGACGCCGACCAGCTCCGTGGCCGGGAACCGCCGGGCCACGGCGATCAGCCACTTGCCGCCGCCGCAGGCGACGTCGAGGACGCGGCCGCCGCGGCTCAGGGTCGTCACGAGGTCCGGCAGGGCCGCCAGCCCCTCCTGGAAAAAGACTGCGATGTCCTGGACGGTCACCGCCTCGATCGCGCGATGGAAGCGAGGCGGCCGCTCGTCGATCGTCCGTCCCGTCCGGAAGAACTCCGTCAGTCCGGCGTAGTCGAGGCTCGAGACGACGGCCGTGACGAATTGCCCGCCGAGGTACTCGGGGTGCGTGTCGTCGAGAAGGACCGCGTCGACGTCCTCGTCGAGGATCGCCCGATCGCCGTCCAGGTCGAGCAGCTCGGAGGCGTGGGCCGCCGCGAGCCAC
Organism: Candidatus Limnocylindrales bacterium; assembly: GCA_036561285.1. Classification (GTDB taxonomy): domain Bacteria; phylum Chloroflexota; class Limnocylindria; order Limnocylindrales; family CSP1-4; genus CF-46. The sequence continues at coordinate 1,413 of DATBPR010000467.1, forward strand.
GCCCGGACCGGCTCCGGCCGGCAGCCGGCGGCGCTCGCGATCGCGTCCGCCGCGATCCCCGCCCGGCCCGCGTCGCGAATCGCCGCGAACAGGCCGAGCTCGATGCCGAGGTAGATCACCCAGCTCTCGTAGAAGCCGGCGACCGACGCGGCGGCGTCCTCGAACCGGTCGCGTCGTCCCATCGCCGGATTGTCGCATGACCGTCGGCCCGGATCGGCCGGGGGTGGAACGCAGGAGGGATCCCCCGCTGCGCGCCGGACACGTTCGAACGCCGCCCCTGGCGGGACGGCGTTCGAGCGGTTCGGGGTGAAGCGCCGGGTCAGGAGGCGCGGGCCCCGCGAGGCACGGACGACGGGGGCAGATGACGCCCGGTGTTCGTGTGGTTGACCTGCGGGATGCTCTTGGC
>DATBPR010000468.1:0-6866 GCA_036561285.1 Candidatus Limnocylindrales bacterium
CCAGGCGGCGATCTGCGGCGGCACGGGGTTGGGCTTGCCCGCGCCGTCGCGGAGGAGCTTCTGGACGTTGCCGATGCCGAGCGGGCAGCCGAGCGTGAACAGGACGTCGATCTTCAGGCCGGCAAGCTCCGGCTCCGTCAACAGGTCATAGGTGATGATCGTGCCGAGGCTGTGCGCGACGACGACCTTCGGCGTCGGGCTTGCAAGGAGCGCCTGCTTGACGGGCTGGCGCATCGCCTGCTTGAACGGTCCATACAGGTAGTCAATGACGTCACTCGCGAGCTTTCCGACGACGAACCGGAAGATCGGGTCGGGGAACGAGATGTTCAGCGCCTGTCCCCGGCGCTTCGGACGCGGCGACCGGTTCGCGATGCGGTCGGCCTCCCGGTAGAGCTCCTCCACCAGGGAGGTGGCGGCGTCGATGTCCTTCGCGGATACGGCCGCCGCGGCCGCCGCGGCTCCGCGGCCCGCCCCGGCCGGTGGCTTGAGGGTCGCGGCGACGATGCGGGCCGCGGCGGCGTCGGCGCTGAGCTCCGGAGCCATTGCCGAGCGGATCGCGCGGACACGCCGTGGGCGGCTGCTGCCCGCCGCCGCGGCGGCGGCGACGCCGGCTCCGCCGCCCCCGGCGGGCCAGCGGACGTTCGCGTAGTAGCCGACCCGGGTCGTCGGCATGTCCTTGCCGAAGATCAGCAGGTCCGTCTCGTGCTTGAAGTCCTTCATCGGCGCCTGCGGACCGGCGCCGTGGACGTAGACCAGGGGAAGTGGCGACACCGCGGGACCTCCGAGCATCCGAACCAGGGAGCGGGTGAAGTGCGAGTGGATCGCCGGGAACCGTAGTCAATCGCCGTCTGCCCCGCGTCGCGACCCGCGTTTCGGCGCCCTGGTGTACGTTCGCCACGGTTCGGAGCCCCTGGGAGTGGAGGTCCGCGTGGCGGACGAGATCGTCGGGCGGGTGGCGGAGCTCGGCGCCGTCGAGCCGTTCCTGGAGCGGGCCGCGACCGGTCTGGCCGCGCTCGCGCTTCTGGGCGAGGCGGGCATCGGCAAGTCGACGGTCTGGCGGGCCGCCGTCGAGGAGGCCCGTGTCCGCGGCTGGCTCGTGCTGTCGTCGCGGCCGGCCCAGTCCGAGCGCGGAATGACGCTCGGTGGCCTGATCGACCTGCTCGGTGGCGTCGAGGACGGAGCGCTCGGCGGCCTGCCGGGTCCCCAGCGCGACGCCCTCCGGGTTGCCCTTCTGCGCGATGCGCCGGCCTCCGCGGCACCGGACCAGCGGACCCTGTCGGTCGCCGTCGCCGGGCTGCTTCGCCAGCTCGCCGAGGCGAGCCGGCCCGTCCTCCTCGCGATCGACGACGTCCAGTTCCTCGACGACAGCTCGGCGTCCATCGTCGCGTACGCGGTCCGCCGCCTGGCCGATCGGCCGATCGCGCTCCTCGCGGCCGTCCGGGCCGGCGCGGAGACGCCGGCGTCCGACGAGGTGCTGGCGGCGGTTCCGACGGACCGGATCGAGCGGGTCGACCTCGGGCCGATGCATCTCGCCTCCCTGCATCGCCTGTTCCAGGTCCACCTCGGGCGATCGTTCCCCCGCCTCACCCTGGTCCGGATCGAGGAGGCGTCGGGTGGCAACCCGCTCTATGCGCTCGAGCTGGCCCGGGCCCTGATCCGATCCGGTGAGGCGGCAGAGGCGCACGACCCGCTGCCGGTGCCTGACACGCTCGGGACCCTCATCGGGCGACGCGTGGCCCTGCTCCCACCCTCCACCCGCGCGGCCATGCTGCTCGCGGCGTGCGCCGCCGAGCCGACCGTCGAGACGCTGGAGGCCGCGTCGCCGGGTTTCGCGGGGGACCTCGGGCCGGCGATCGAGGACCATCTCGTCGCGATCGACCACGACATGGTCCGGTTCGCCCACCCGCTGTTCGCCCAGAGCGTGACGAGCCTCGCCCCGCCGGCCGAGCTCCGGTCCGCGCATGCCACGCTCGCCTCGGTCACGCCCTCCGCCGACGCCCGCGCCCGGCACCTCGCCCAGGCGGCGGTCGGGCCCGATGAGTCGGTCGCGGCCGCGCTCGAGGAGGCCGCCCACCACGCCCGACTCCGCGGCGCGACCCTCGACGCGACCGCCTTCTTCGAGGATGCCGCCCGCCTGACGCCGGCCGACGACCCGGCGGCGGCGCTCCGCCGTTCGCAGGCCGCAGCCGAATGCCTGTTCGTCGACCTGTTGGAGTACGTCGAATCCGACCGGATCCTCGCGGCCGCCATCGAGCGCTCGCCCGCGGGTCCGGCGCGGGCGGACGCGCTCAGCCTCCGCGGGATCCTTCGCTACTACCACGGGCGGGTCGCCGAGGCGACGGTGCTCGCGGAGCAGGGATACGCCGAGGCAGGCGACGATCCCCACCGGCGGGGAGTCGTCCTCGGCCGGCTGGCCTACCTCGTGATGCAGCTGGACCTCGAGCGCGGCGTCGGCCTCGTCGACCAGGCGGTAGGCCTGCTGGAACGGGCCGGGGCTCCGGTCGATCCTGATGCACTCGCGAACGTCCTGCTGCTCCGTGCCGTCGGCGAGATCGCGCTCGTCCGGCCGACCCGCCAGGGCGCGATCGAGCGCGGCCTCGGCCTGATCTCGACCGACGGACGATCCTGGGAGAAGGAAGGCGCCGAGGGCAGCGCGTTCGGGATCGCCCGCGTCGTGGACGATCTCGACCGGGCGATCACGATGACCCGCGAGACGATCCGTACGAAGTCGGGTCCGGGCGGCGACGACCCGTTCAACATCGCGATGCTCTCCGGTCTGCTCCTCTTCCGCGGGGACTGGCCGGAGGCCCGCCGGCAGGCGGAAGCGGCGATGGACGGTTACCAGCGGGAAGGCGCCGAGATCTTCCCGTCCTGGGCACTTCGGGGGCTCGCGCTCGTCGCGGCGCACGACGGCCGCCGGGAGGATGCGCATCGTTGGGCCGAGGAGGGACTCCGGCTCGCGACGGATCGCGGCGACATGGTCCTCGCCATCTTCCATCACCAGGTCCTGGCGTTCCTCGCGCTGACAGACGACGTCTGGCCCGACGCCGATGCCCATCTGACCGCAGCCGCGGCCCTCGCCGTCCAGAGCGGGGTGCGCCATCCGGGCCGGTTCAAGCTCGCCGGCGACCAGGCAGAGGCGGCGCTGGTGCTCGGCGACGTCGGGCGGGCACGGGCCGTGGTGGATCAGCTGGACGAGGCCGCGCGGGTCGCGCCCACGCCCTGGGTCCTCGCGATCGGCGCCCGGTCCGCCGCGCTCCTCGCCGTAGCGGAGGGCGACTTCGACGCCGCCGCGACCGCGTTCGACCGCGCGATCCGCGCCCACGACGACCTCCGGATGCCGTTCGAGCGCGGCCGGACCCTCCTGGCGAAGGGCCGCCTCCACCGGCGCCGGAAGGAGAAGCGCCTCGCGGACGAGACGCTACGAGAGGCACTGGCGACCTTCGACGAGCTCGGGGCGCCGGACTGGTCCGCGAAGGCCCGCGACGAGCTCGGCCGCGTCGGCCGCCGGCCCCGCGCGCCGGAGGGCCTGACCGACACCGAGCGCCTCGTCGCCGAGCTCGCCGCGACCGGGCTGAGCAACCGCGAGGTCGCCGAGCGGGCGTTCCTCGCCCCGAAGACCGTCGGCAACGTCCTGGGCCGCGTCTACGAGAAGCTCGGGATCCACTCGCGAGCCGAGCTCGGGGCACTGCTGGCGTCCGGCGCCCTCCTCGCCGACGAGGTCATCGGCTCCGTCGACTGATCGGGGTGATCGCCCCTTCCGTCCGGGCATCCGCGGCCCGACAGTCGACCGCATGGACCGACCCGCCGCCACGGACGCGCTCGCGACGTTCCTCGTCGAGCGCTACTGGCCCGGCATCGACCTCGCGACGCTACGACCCGTCCTGGGACGGCTCGACGCCGCCGCGGAGGCGATGCGGGCGGAAGGCGCGCCCGTGGAGCACGTCGGATCGATCCTCATGCCCGTCGACGAGGTCGTGTTCTCCCTGATCGCGGCCCGCGACGAATCGCTCGTTCGCGAGCTGAACGAGCGGGCCGGTCTGCCCGTCGACCGGATCACGGTCGCGATCGCGCTGTCGTCGCTCCCGAGCCCCATTGGAGGTCTCACGCCATGATTCGTTTCCGTGCCGTCGCGCCTCGCGCCGCCGCAGGGTTTGCCGTTGCCGCACTGGTCGTCACCGGCTGCACGGGCGGGGCGAGCCCTGCGGCCAGCGGCCCGCTCGTCGTGACCGGGACCCCGGTTCCGGTGGCATCGGCGGCGGCCACGCCGGTGGCGTCCGACACGACGGCAAGCGACACGCCGTCGGAATCGGCGCTCCCGTCCGCCGTCGCGACGAACATCGACCCGTGCCAGCTGTTCACGAGTGCCGACGCGAGCTCCTGGGTCGGTGTCAAGTTCGGCGCGGGCAAGGAGGCCACGTCAGAAGGGAATATCCGGTCCTGCACCTACGCGGCGCCGGGCCCGAACCTCTTCTTCGTCGCCGTCGGCATCGCCCCGGACGTCGACACGGCGAAGGCCGCCGAAGCAGCCGCAGAGGCCGACCTCCAGTCGCAAGCGAACCAGCTCGGGACGCTGGCCGTCGAGAAGATCCCGAACTTCGCGGACAACACCGACGCCGCGATCCTGCAGGGGTCCATGAGCGCGGGTGGTCAGACCTTCGGGGCGCGGGCGATGTACGTCCTCCGCGGAACGACGTTCTTCACGTTCAGCGACATCGCGATCAACAACGGCGGAACGCCACCGACCGAGCAGGCGTTCAAGGACAAGGCGAACGAGCTGCTGGCGAAGCTGCCCTAGGGACCAATCGGATCACTGCCGCCGCCGACGCCGGCTCGGGGGGAGCCGGCGTCCGGCTGCCGGGCGGCGGCGACGCGGCGGCCGAGCGATCCGCTACCAGTCCGGGCAACCCTCGACGGGGACGGCCTCCTCGTCTCCGGGCCAGGCCGGCATCGTCACGCCGATGGCGGCGAGCGCATCGGGCCCGAAGGAGCGGAACTGGAAGCTCGTCCCGAGCGGGATCGTGAGGCAGATGCCCGGCACGAGGTCCACGACCTCCGATCGCTCGCCCTGGCCCCGCCACATCTCGCCGCGGCCGCCCACGATGTACCAGATCTCCTCGACCGTGCGGTGGCGGACCGCCGTCGAGACCCGCCCGGGCGCCAGCTCGAACCGGGCCATCCCGCCGGCCGCGACCCGCAGGAGCACGTGGACGTCGGACCCGTCCGGCGCGACCGTCGTCGGCTCCGCCGGCAGGCGCATCGTCTCGAACCCGGGCATCGACACCTCCTGACCGGAGGCTAGCCGACGCCGAACCCGGTCTGTCCCGGACATGAAGAAGCCGCCCGCACTGAGGTGCGGGCGGCTTCGTGTCTGACGGGTTGGGTCAGGCGCTCTGGACGTTCGTGGCGCGGGGCCCCTTGGGGCTCGCCTCGATCTCGAACTGGACCTTCTCGCCGCCACTGAGGCGGTCGAAGTCCAGCGAGGACGTCAGGCCGTTGCGATGGAAGAAGTATTCCTTCCCGTCGTCGGCGGCGATGAAGCCGAAGCCGCGGTCGGAAACGACCTTCTTGATGGTACCGGTGGTCACAGTGACCTCCACTCTTCTCGAACTCGGGGGCGGCAGTCGCACGGTCCGTTCGAGAGGGGACGACCACACGGAGCAGGCCCACAGTGGACCTGTGACGAAAGCCTAGCACAACTGTTCGATCGAGAGGCCCGGTCGGGCTGTGGTCATTTCCCGTGGCCTGCTGGCACCACGCATCGCGATCCGGGAATGGACCGACGAAGGCCTTGTCGGATACCGTCTCGGCTCCGTACTCATCCATTCCCTCATCGCTCCCTGGAGGGCAGATTTGTCTCGCTCGATCCCGCCGCAGGGCCCCCGACGCTCGAGCCTGCGCGCCCCGTTGATCGTCGCCGCCGCTTGCGTCGCCCTGGCGGTCCCGGGCACCGTCTCCGCAGGGAACCGCGTCCACGTTGCCTCATCCGACCAGGGCACGGCCGGCGTCGGCCCGAAGCTGACGGTCCTCTATCCGAACGACGCCGATATCAAGCACTTCAACGACATCTCGGCGAACGGCGCGCACGTCTACCTGAACTCGAATACGGACCTGGTCAACGACGGTGGCGCGGTCGAAGCGTCGCAGCCGTGGGACGTGATCCCGTACACGGCCAGCCGCATCGTGAGCCCGGTCCAGCCGAACTTCATCGGCCTCTACCAGGCCTCGCCGGACGGCCACTCGTTCGTCGTGTTGTCCGCGAATGATCTGACCGGCCAGGCCGAGGCCGGCCCGTCGGACGTGTACCTGATCCACAACGGCGTCGCGAAGCTCGCGTCGGCCGGGACGCCGACGACCAGCCCGGTGTCGCGATGGATGTCCGACGACGGCTCACGGACGATCTTCACGTCGGTCGACGACATCGCCAGCGCGGGCGACGCGAACGGCCAGACCGACCTCTTCGAATACACCACCGCCACCGACAAGGAGACGCTGGTCAATCCCACGATCGCCCAGGCGGTCTTCGCCGCGGCGAGCCCGGACGGCAAGCACATCCTCGTCCTCGACCCCCACGGCGACATCCACGACCTGTACGAAACCATCGGCGGCGTCTCGACGCTCCGGGCGAAGGGCACGTTCGCCGGCTTCTCGGCGGACAGCAGCAAGGCCTTCTTCACGACGACCGCAAGCCTCGTCCCGGGTGACACCGACGGCGGCCTGCTCGACGGCTACTACAGCGACGCCACCGGCGCCATGCACCTGATGGACCTGGGACTGGACGACCCGAAGTTCGCCGGCGGCGGGGCCCCGGTCAGCCTGCGGCTGAGCCCGGACGGGTCGCACTGGCTGGTGTCCACGGACGCTCA
>DATBPR010000469.1:0-2092 GCA_036561285.1 Candidatus Limnocylindrales bacterium
GTCATCGTCGACCCGCACAAGGCGCTGGAGGACGGCGCATTCGTCCTCCGCCCGGATCGTGCCGCCGACAAGCAGACCAACCGGATCTGGCACTGGGAATCGGGCGACGAGGCGAAGGCCGACGAGGCCCTGGCCGCGGCCGAGGTGACGGTCAGCGAGGACATCTACATCCCGCGGATCCACGTCGCCTCGATCGAGACCTGCGGCTGCGTCGCCGACTGGGACCCGGTCCGCCAGCAGCTCACCCTCCACATGACCAGTCAGGCTCCGCACGCGATCCGGACCGTGATCGCGCTCGTCGCGGCCGGAGCCGGCCTGCCGATCTCCGAGCAGAACATCCGCGTGAAGACCCATGACATCGGCGGCGGATTCGGCGGCAAGGTCCCCGTCTATCCGGGGTACGTCCTGGCCGTCGCGGCGTCCTTCCTGATCGGCAAGCCGGTCAAGTGGATCGAGGACCGCTCGGAGAACCTCCAGGCCGACTCGTTCGCTCGCGACTACCACATCCACGCCGAGATGGGCGCGACGAAGGACGGCAAGATCCAGGCCCTCAAGGTCCGGACGATCGCCGATCACGGCTACACCGATGCGGCGGCCGATCCGTCCAAGTTCCCGGCCGGGCTCTTCAACGTGATCACCGGCTCGTACGACTTCCCGAACGCGTTCGTCGAGGTCGACGGCGTCTACACGAACAAGCCGCCGGGCGGCGTCGCCTACCGCTGCTCGTTCCGGGTGACGGAGGCAGTCCACGCGATTGAGCGGATGGTCGACATCCTCGCCCACGACATCGGCAAGGACCCGGCCCAGCTCCGGATGGAGAACTTCATCCAGCCCGAGCAGTTCCCGTACGCCACGCCGACCGGCTGGTCGTACGACTCGGGCAACTACCCGGCCGCCCTCCGGAAGGCGATGGACCTCATCGACTACGAAGGGTTGCGCAGGGAGCAGGCCGAGAAGCGCGAGCGCGGCGAGCTCATGGGGATCGGGATCAGCAGCTTCACCGAGATCGTCGGCGCGGGCCCCTCCCACGATTTCGACATCCTCGGGATCAAGATGTTCGATTCGTGCGAGATCCGGGTCCATCCGACCGGCAAGGTGCTCGCCCGTCTCGGCGTCCAGACCCAGGGACAGGGCCACGAGACGACCTTCGCCCAGATCATCGCCGAGGAGCTCGGCTTCCCCGTCGCCGACATCAAGATCGAGGAAGGCGACACCGACACCGCACCCTACGGGCTCGGGACGTACGCCTCGCGCTCGACGCCGGTCGCCGGCGCGGCCACCGCGATCGCGGCCCGCAAGATCAAGGAGAAGGCGCGCCACATCGCCGCCCACCTCCTCGAGGCGAACGCCGACGACCTCGAGTGGACGAACGGCAAGTGGAGCGTCAAGGGCTCGCCGGAGCGCTTCAAGACGATCCAGGAGATCGCGTTCGCGGCCTACACGAACCATCCCGCCGGGATGGAGGCGGGCCTCGAGGCGGTCGACTACTACGACCCGCCGAACCTCACCTTCCCGTTCGGGAGCTACATCTGCGTCGTCGACATCGACAAGGGCACGGGCGAGGTCAAGATCCGGCGCTTCGTCGCCGTGGACGACTGCGGCAACATCATCAACCCGATGATCGTCGACGGCCAGATCCACGGCGGGCTCACGATGGGCCTCGCGCCGGCCCTGTACGAGGCAATCACGTACGACGAGCACGGCAACAATCTCGCCGGGACGTTCATGGACTATCTCCTCCCGACGGCCGTCGAGACGCCGGCCTGGGAGCTCGCCAAGACCGTCACTCCGTCGCCGCATCACCCGATCGGCGCGAAGGGCGTCGGCGAGTCGGCGACGGTCGGAGCGCCGCCGGCGATCGCCAACGCGGTGGTCGACGCGCTCTGGCACCTCGGGGTCCGGAACATCGACATCCCGATCACCCCGCAGAAGGTCTGGGCGATCCTCCACGAGCAGGGCATCAGCTAGCGGCCCGCGACGCGTGGCCCTCCCACCACCGTGACCCGCAGCATCTTCGCCCGGGCGGCCGAGCTGGAAGCAGCCGGCCGCCCGTTCGTCACCGCGACCGTCGTGGCCGTCGCCCGGCCGACGT
>DATBPR010000470.1:0-10732 GCA_036561285.1 Candidatus Limnocylindrales bacterium
CGGCGACCCGCCGGACGAGGTCGACCTCGAACCGCTCGTTGCCCGCCGCGACCGGCGTATGGATCGTGAAGACGCTGTTCCGCCGGACCTGGGCCAGGGCGTCGTCGAGCGTGGCGCCCGCCGCGACCCGCTCCCTGGCCCGCTCCGCGAGGAGGAACGCGCTGTGGCCCTCGTTGAGGTGCCAGACCGACGGATCGATACCGAGGGCACGGATCGCCCGGACCCCGCCGACGCCGAGGACCAGCTCCTGGTGGAGCCGCATCTCGCGGCCGCGGACGTAGAGGATGTTCGTGATCGGCCGGTCGGCGTCGTCGTTCTCCGGGATGTCCGTGTCGAGCAGGAGGACCGGCGTCCGGCCGACCTGGACGGACCAGACCGCGATCTGCAGGTCGCGGCCGGGCAAGGCCAGGGTGACGGTCAGCGGCTCGCCGTCGCGGCCCTGCACCCGCCCGATCGGCCAGGTCCGCATGTCGTAGTCCGGGTAGGCGTGCTCCTGGTGGCCGTCCGCGTCGATCGTCTGGTGGAAGTAGCCGTGACGGTAGAGCAGGCCGACCCCCACGAACGGGAGCGCCATGTCGGACGTGGTCTTCATGTGGTCGCCGGCCAGGACGCCCAGACCGCCCGAGTAGATGCCGAGCGCCTCCGACAGTCCGTACTCGGCGCAGAAGTAGGCAACGGGTCCGGGCAGCTCGCCCGCGTGCGTCCGGGCAAACCAGCGGTCCGCGCCGTTGGTCATGTAGCGGTCGAAGTCACGGAGGACCGCCCGCACGTCGGCGAGGAAGTTCGTGTCGTCGAGGAGGCGCTGCCAGTCGACCGGACCGCTCAGGACCGGGATCGGGTTGCGATGGCGGGTCCAGGCCGTCCGGTCGATCCGGCTCCAGATCACCCGGGCCCGCGGGTGCCACGCCCAGTAGAGGTTGTAGGCGAGCGGCCGCAGGCCTTCCAGCTGCGGGGGGAGGCGGAACGAGGCGCCCGGCAGCGTGGGCACGGTGACGCGGGACGGCATGGCCTCGCATGATACCGAGCGTCGATCGGCCCTGAACCGGTTCAGGCGCGACGCCGCACGGTGTGGAACGGGCCGGCTCGGACCCCGTCGCGGGCCCTCGATCGACCCCCGACGGGACGCCGGCTGGCTACGATGCTCCGATGCCGCTGCGTGTCGCGATGATCGCCGCCGAGTGCGAGCCGTGGGCGAAGACCGGCGGTCTCGGCGACGTCGTGGACGCGCTGGCCCGGAGCCTCGGCAAGCTGCCCGCTGCCGTGGACGGCCCGGTGGACGTGTTCCTGCCGCGCTACCGCTCCGTGGCGGTTCCCGACGGCACGCCGCCGGGCCGGCCGCTGCGGATCCCGGACCCGCTCGCTCCCGACGGCGCCACGGATCTCCGGATCGTCGACGTCGAGGCAAACGGCTACCGGCTCCGCCTCGTCGACCATCCGGCTGCGTTCGATCGCGACGGGATGTACGGCCCGCCCGGTGGCGACTTCGCCGACAACGCCTGGCGGTTCGGGATCCTCGGGCGAGCGGCGCTCGAGACCCTCCGGTCCGAGGGCACGCGGCCGGTCGACGTCATCCATCTCCACGACTGGCACGGCGGGCCGGCGGCGATCCAGCGCGACGCGTGGCTGGCCGACGACCCGGTCGTCGGACGAGCGGCGATCGTGACCACGCTCCACAACCTCGCCTACCACGGCTGGACGGATCGGTCGCGGCTACGCCAGCTCGGGCTCGTGCCGGGCGGCGGGATCGTCCCCGCGGACGCCCACGGCGTGGACCTGATCCGCGAGGCGATCGTCCGAGCGGAGGTCGCGAACACCGTGAGCCCGGGGTTCGCCCGCGAGGCCCTCACACCCGCCGGAGGGTTCGGGCTGGACGACGCGCTCCGGGCGAAGGACGACCGGTTCGTCGGGATCCTGAACGGGCTCGACACGACCGTCTGGGACCCGTCGACCGACGCGGACCTCGCCGCGCCCTACTCGGCGACCGACCGGAGCGGTCGCGCGGCCTGCCGCGCCGACCTCCTGACGCGGCTGGGCTTCGACCCGGCCGATGACGGTGCCGTGCTCGGGATGATCGGGCGGCTGGATCCGCAGAAGGGCTTCGACCTCCTCGCCGACGCCGGGCCGCGACTCGTCGCCGGCGGCGCCCGGCTCGTCATCCAGGGATCCGGGGATCCGTCGATCGCCGAGCGGTTCCGCTCGCTCGTCGAGACCCATCCCGATCGGGTCGCGCTGATCGAGCGGTTCGACCGGGCGATGGCCCGTCGCATCTACGCGGGCGCCGACCTGTTCCTGATGCCGTCGCGCTTCGAGCCGTGCGGGACGGGCCAGATGATCTCGCTCCGGTACGCGACGCCGCCGGTCGTGCGCCGGACCGGCGGGCTGGCCGATACGGTGGTCGACGAGACCTCGAACCCGGGCGCCGGCACGGGCTTCGTGTTCGACGATGCGACGCCACGCGCCCTGGCGATGGCCTGCGAGACGGCGATCGCGATGCGGGCTCGCGGCGGGCCGGCCTGGGAGGCCCTGCTGGATCGCGGGATGGCCGTCGATTTCGACTGGGACCGCGGGTCGGCGCCGCGCTATGCCGAGCTGTACGAGCGGGCAGTCCGGATCCGCCGCGGCTGAGCCACGCCGTGGGCGACGAACGGGATCCCGTCGGCCTGCACGCGGAGCTCGCCCGGCTCCGGCGGCGCGTCGAGGACGGTGCGGACCGGGCCCGTCAGGTCGGCGGCGCAGGCGTCGATCGGCGGCAGCAGCGGCATCTCGCCGAACGTATCACGGCCCGGGCGCGTCAGGTCGCCGCGCACCGTGGGGCAGCGACTAGACTCGGCGGGAGACTGTCGCGAGGGATGGGCAGCAGCCGCGTCGGAGGTCCCGCATGGCCAACCAGTTCGTCGTCGAGCTGAAGAACGAACCCGGCGCGCTGGCCGTGCTCGCCGAGTCGCTGGCCGCCGCCGGGATCGACCTGCGGGCGATCGGCGGTGGGGGGATCGGCGGCTCGGGCCACATCATCATGACCACCGCCGACGACGACGGCGCCCGGGCGGTCCTCGAGGCCGGGGGCTACACCTTCATCGAGGGCGAATCGATCCTGACCGAGGTCGACGACCGGCCCGGCGGGATGGCCCGCCTTTCGCGCCAGCTGGCCGATGCCGGCGTGAACATCTACGGTCACCTGTTCCTCGGCCGGTGGGGCGACCGGGCGATGTTCGCCTTCGTCGTGGACGACCCCGACAAGGCCCGCCCGATCCTCGAGCGCAAGGGCTGACGTACCCGGGGGCCGGCCGGGCGCGCAGGGGCCTGGCCACGGAGCCACGAGGGACAGATGTTCGACGACGAGCAGTGCTACCTGTTCGACCTCCAGGGCTGGATCACGATCCCCGGCGCCCTCGACCCGGGCCAGCTCGCCGAGCTGAACGCGGAGTTCGACAGGCGGGTCGCCATCGCCGTCGCACCCGACGCGAACAGCCACCGCTTCGGCGACGTCCTCGAGTGGGGGCCGGCATGGCTCGACCTGATCGACAACCCGCGGGTGGTCGACACGCTCGAGGCGATCCTCGGCGAGGGGTTCCGCCTGGACCACGACTACGCGGACCTGATCCGTCGCGGCAAGGGGCCGATCGGGACCCGGCTCCACGGCGGCGCCACGCCGTTCGACGCCGGCCAGTCCTACGCCGTCCACGACGGCCGGATCCGGTCCGGGCTCGTCGTCGTCGCCTACAACCTCCGCGACGTGAATCCGGGCGACGGCGGATTTGCCGGAATCCCCGGCAGCCACAAGGCGAATTTCGCGCTGCCGGAGGAGTGGAAGGAGCTCGAGGTCGATCCGCCCCGGCCGTGGGTCACCCCGGTCACGGGTCCGGCCGGGACCGCGATCGTCTTCACCGAGGCGATGTCCCACGGCACCCTGCCGTGGAGCGGGGCGGGCGAGCGGCGGACCGTCTTCCTGAAGTACAACCCGCACCCGATCGCCTGGTCGGCCCGCTTCTACGACCGCGACCGCTATCCGGGGCTGACCGAGCGCCAGCGCCAGATCCTCGAGCCGCCGAACGCCCGCTACGGCGGCCGCCCGACGGCCTGATCGCCGGCCGGCGCGAAACCTCGGGTCAAGGAAGAGCCCCGACGGCGGTGCCGTCGGGGCTCATTCGCTTGCTCGGGTTGGTGGCGTCAGCCGTCGACGCGGATCACCGTCCGTCCGACCGTGGTGGTGCCGTTGCCGAACTCGACGCTGCCCATGTAGCGCACCCCGGTCGACAGGCCGGACCACGTCGCGGTGACCGAGGCGGGTGTGCCGATCGTCACCGGCTGGCTGGCCGGCGTGACCGTCATGTTGCCCGCGGACGTCGAGGTCAGCGCCCAGCTGAACTCCTTGACCGGCTGGCTCGTCACGCCCGAGGCGAGGGCGAACAGGTCGACGTAGACGTCGTAGCTGCCCGCTGCGGGGTGGACGAGCTGGACCTGCTCCTGGGCGGTCGCCCCGCCGCTGTTGGCCACCAGGTTGGCGGTGCCCGCCTGGTAGACGTAAAGATCGATGTCCGTGCCGGCCGGCACGTCCGAATCGAACGTGCTGAACCGGGCGACGTTGGTTCCGGCCGGGACGGCGACCGTGACCTTCAGTGTGTGCGGACCGGCGACCGGATCCGCCGTGTTGAACGTGCCGGTCGGGCTCGTCAGGGTGCCGGTCGCGACCGTCGCCGGGATGAGGCCCGCCGGGGCCGCCGTCAGCGTCCCGGTGAAGCCGGGCAGCGCGGTGACCGTCACGGAGCCGCTGGCTCCGGTGCCCGTCGCCTCCGCCGGAGCGGCGAGGTCGAGCGGCCGGATTGCGATCTGGCTGTGGACGACGTGCTTGTTGGAGCGCCACTCGAGCGAGCCGAGCGCGAACGTGTTCGCCGCGGCGGACGTCCGGGTGAACGTCACGTGGTACGTGACGTGCTGGCCCTTCTTGACCTTGAAGCTCGTCGGCGACACCTGGACCGTGATGCCGGCGGGCGCGTCGACGTGGACGGTGTACTTGTCGGTCGTGTCGACGCCGGTCACCGTCCGGCTGATCGTCTTGCTGCCGACGAGATCGCCGATGGCGATGTTCGGCTGGTTGAGGTCGCTCGGATCGATGCTGCCGAAGCTGGCGCAGGTCCCACTCGCGGGATCCAGCTGGGCCGACCCACACAGGAACTGGACCCAGTCGACGAACCCGCTGTCGTAGACGAATCCCGGGTTGAGCGCCTTGTTCGCCGTGACCTGGCCGGAGCCATAGTCCAGGGCGCCCGCCGGCCCGCCGGTGTCCGTCATGATCGGGACCCCGGTGTTGTCCGTCTGCGACGCGGTCGTCAGCAGGGCCGACTTGATCGCCATCGGCGACCAGTCGCGGTGGAGCTGCTTGAACAGCGCCGCGATGCCCGCGATGTGCGGCGTCGCCATCGACGTGCCCGACATGAAGTCGAAGCTCCGGCCGTTCGCGTCCGGGGTGGTGTCGGCGAGGACGTCCACGCCCGGAGCCATGATGTCCGGCTTCAGGATGTCGCCACCGGCGGCGAGCGCTGGACCACGCGACGAGAAGCTCGCGACGAGCGGGGCCTCGGTGTTGCTGACCTTGTGGCCGGCGGCCAGCGAGGCCGTCGGGTTGGTCGTGCCGCTGACGTAGGCCTTGATCGCGGCGCCGTCCGTGTTGTTCACGTGGACGGTCGGGACCGCATGGAAGTCGGCGTTCAGCGAGTTCGGAGAGGTGTTGGCGAGGACCATGCCCACGCCGCCGGCCTCCTTGACCGCCTTGCTCTTGTCGACCCGGTCGTTCGTGCCACGGTCGCAGACGATGATCTTGCCGGCGACCTTGGCCGGATCGAGGAAGCCCTCGGGGTGGGCGGAGTCCCACTCCTTCGAGAAGCAGAGCCGGACGCTCGTGGCGTTCGCGCCGGTCAGGCCTGACGTCGTGGAGAGGGCGATCGGGCTGGACGGGACAGCGGCGCCGAGACCGGCGCCCGTATAGGTCACGCCGTTGCCGAGGGTCACGCTGGCCACGAAGGATCGGTCGTGGGTCCCGGCCGCGACGGTCGTCAGCCACGGCGAATCGTGGTTGACCGTGCTGGCGCCCGGCCCCTCGTTGCCGGCGGCGGCCGAGACGAAGATCCCGGCGTCGGCGGCGAACAGGTACTCGATCTCGACCGGGTCGACGTCGCTGGTCGTGCTGCCGGAGACCGAGAAGTTGATCACGTCGACGCCGTCGGCGATGGCGTCGTCGATCGCGGCGACGATGTCGGCGGTGCTGCCGACCGCCTGACCCTGGGCATTCGGCCCCCACAGGACCTTGTAGATCGCGAGACGGGCTGCCGGCGCCATGCCGCTGGCATTCCCCAGGAGGTTGCCGTCGACGATGGCGGGCGTGTTGTAATCGCCGGCCGCGGTCGAGGCGGTGTGGCTGCCGTGACCGTGGTGGTCGCGCGGCGACAGGTACTCGTCGGGGTTGATCGCGTGGACGCCGGCCGCCCCGCCGATGCCGGCGTCGTAGAAGCGGGCTCCGACGATCTTGTTGTTGCAGTCGGAGGTGGTCCACTGCTCGCCGGTGACGCAGACGCCATGGAAGCCCGGCAGCGGACCGGCATTGGCGAGTGGCTGGAAGGACGGATCCTCCGGCCAGACGCCGGTGTCGAGGTCGGCGACCACGACGTCCTTGCCCGCGTTCTTCGGTCCGCCGGCCTGGGCCCAGATGCCGCCCTTGGCGTCGAGGCCGAGGAAGGTCGGGGTGCTGACCGTATCGGTCGTCCGGAGCTGGTTCTTCGTCACGCTGAGGACGTTCGGCGCCTTCTTCAGGGCGGCCGCCTGCTCGGACGTCAGGACGGCGGCGAAGCCGTTGAAGCCGCTCGAGTAGTCGTAGACCTTCTTCGCGCCCTTGGCGGTGCCGACCGCCCGGGCGTGCTGGGCCTGCAGGTAGGCCCGGTACTTCTTCGCGTTGGCCGAGTTCGCCTGGAGCTTGCTGCCGGCGGCCGGTCGGGTCGCCGGGTAGCCCGCGATCGAGCCGTTGTAGGCGGCCAGCGGCAGCTGGCTCATCTGGACGATGTAGATCGATTTCGCCGCGGCGGTCGAGGCCGGCGCGGCCGATGCGGCCGGCACGGCGCCGGCGAGGACGAGGGTGGCAAGGGTGGCCGCGGCCACCATCGATGCCACGAGCGCGCGGAGCTGGCGCGGGGTCCTGGACACGTTCTCACCTCGGGCTGGGGGGTGATACGGGGCGGCGGGGCCGACGGCCTCCGAGGGAGGCGGGAGCGGCCGGGGCGGCGGGCCGGCGCATCCGTGCAGGAGGCGAGGCGGCCGGGGGCGGCGGGCCGGCCTCGGGTCAGGGAGGCGGGCGGCTCAGGTCGCCGATCATACGCGCGTCTCCGATAGTCGTCCCGGCGGCCCGCCCGGCTCGTTGCGGAGGAGCACCACGAGCTGCCATCCGGGGATCGGGTGCTGCCATGACGGCCTCCCGGCGACGCTTCCGGAGGCGGCCGAACGGGCCGCTATCATGGTCGAGCCGGGCGGGAGTAGCTCAGTTGGCAGAGCGGCAGCCTTCCAAGCTGCATGTCGCGGGTTCGAACCCCGTCTCCCGCTCCACACCCCGGTTACGGCGGGGGCGGGGCTGGCTCGGCCGCGAACACTCGCCACTCATCGTCGATGCCCTTGAGGCGATGAGGCCCACGCGCTTCGAAGACGATGCCGGAGCCGGCGACCAGGTCGCGGACAGTGCTCGACGTCAGGATCTCGTCCGTCCCGGCCAGGCCGCTGATCCGGGCAGCGATGTGGACGGCGATCCCCGCGATGTCGGACCCCGTGATCTGGATCTCCCCGGTGTGAAGCCCGGCGCGCATCCGGAGGCCGAGACTGGCCAGTTCGGGCCTCATCGACGCTGCTGCCAGGACGGCGCGGGCAGGGCCGTCGAAGGTTGCGAGCAGTCCGTCGCCGGTGCTCTTCACCACGCGGCCGCGATAGCGCTCGACGACAGCCCGAGCGAGCCGGTCGTGCGCGGCCAGCTGCTCGCGCCACCGCGCGTCGCCGAGCTCTCGCGCCATGCGCGTCGAGTCGACGATGTCCGTGAACAGCACCGTCGCGAGGACGCGGTCCGGCTCGAGAACGCGCCGGTCGCCGGTGAGGAACGCCTGGATCTCGGCGAGCATCGGCCCGGTATCGCCAGCCCACGTGTAGTTGGCGGATCCCGCGAGCTCGATGAGCCGCGCGCCCGGGATCCGCGCCGCAACGTCGCGCCCGTGCTCGATGGAGATCCTCGTTGCCTCTCGGTGATGGAGGACGAGGGTCGGAACGCGGATCGTCGGCAAGACGTGGCGGACGTCGACCTCGTACATCCAGCCGACCATCGCGCGGGCCATCCCGGGGCTCGCTGACTGGCGCTCGTAGCGCATGAAGCGCTGAGCCAGGTCCCGGTCGGCGAGGAGCTCCGGCGCCAGGAGGCCCATCGTCCCGCTCCGCGTGCCCCAGTTCGCGCGGATCCGGTCGAGGTCGCCTTCGAGCTGATCGATCCGGTAGCCCCACGGGTTGTCCGCGGCCCACTGGGCCCGAGCGAATGGATCGACCATCACGAGTGATGTCGTCCGATCGGGATAGGTCGCCGCAAAGACGAGGGCCATGAGCGCCGCGCCAACGCCCGTCATGAGCGCGGTCCGGGTCGAACCGGCGTGGTCGAGGACGGCCCGCAGATCGTCGATCCATTCCTCGACGGTCGGCAGATCGTCGATCGCGACCGGGTCCGAGAGACCCGTTCCGCGCTTGTCGAAGACGATGACCCGACAGAATCGGCCGAGCTTCCCGAGGAGCTCAGCCAGCGGCCGGAACTCCCACATCGCGTCGACGTTGCTGAACCTCTGGTCGACGAGGACGAGATCGATCGGACCGTCGCCGATCATCTGATAGGCGATCGCGTAGTTGCCAGCCGGTGCGTAGCGGACGTCCGAACGTGGGATCTCGTCGATCATCGGGTCGAGTATGCGCATCCCGGCAGCTGCGGCTCGTCGCGCCATCCCGTCAGACGAATCCCGCACCGCTCGCGTCTGGCGATCGGGTCGTAACGATCTCCGGACGGCCCGCAACCAGAGTGCGGTCATCGCGCAGGCATGCGCCCTGCCCGTCATCCGGGAGCCAAGATGCGTCGCAAGGCCAGATCCGTTCGGCGCCTCGCCACCGTGCGCGATTCAGACCGGACCCGCGTCAAGGTCGACGGTACCTCGGCGCGACCGAGCAGCCCAATGGACGGGCCGGTTCCCGGATCCAGCTACGCCACCACCGGGCGCCGTGGCCTCGCGTTGGTCTTCGACGGCGCCATCCTCGCCGCATCCTTGCTGGCCGTTGGGCAGTCAGGTCTGATCGGCTTTGGACATGTGCGCGACGCGGTCTCCGTCTCGCTCACGACAGCCGTCGGCTTCGCGTACTTCGCGCTGTGTTGGTGGAGGTTCGCGGCGACCCTCGGCCAGCGGGCGCTCGGGCTCCGCGTCGTCGACGAGGTGTCCGGCGGCCGCGTCTCCGTGTCGCAGGCCGCGGTCCGCTGGTTCTTCCTCATCGGGATCGCTTCGGCTGCCGAGGGATTGCTCGCGGCGGCGGGCGCGGCGTCGATCGGCAGCCTGGCCTCTGGCGCATATGACGTCGTGCTTCTGGCCTCGATTGCGGGCAGTGCCGCGCACCAGGGCCTGCACGACCGGTTGGCCCGCACGGTAGTGCTGGCTCGCCCTCTGCCGGTGCCCGTTCGCCCACTCAAGGTGATCGTGTGAGCCAGGGCCCGCGTGGCCGTTTCGAAGCCTGTGTCCCGCACCATCCTTCATGCGGGAAGTCGGTGGCGCGTGGCTGCGAGGCCGCGGACCGCGGTCGACGATCGTGATTGCAGCATTCGAGCAGCCGAACGCGGTGATTCCTGCGGTTTGCGACCGTGGACCTGCCGGCAGCGCGGAGCCAGACTCAAGGGCATCATGCAAACGTCACCCACCGCTGCCCGCCTCGGCGTCGGGCCGCTCTCTCCCCGTCAATGGGAGGTCATGGCCAGGCGCGCCCGCGGCATGACGATCAAGGAGATCGCCCACGACCTCGGCCTCTCGCAGCAGACAATGAAGACCCACTTCTCGAACGCCGACGAGGTGCTCGGCACGATGAACGTCGCCGAGGCGTTCATCGCCCTCGGCTGGCTGCGCGTGCCGGGTGACGAGCTGCAGGAAGCCGCCTGAGCCCGAGCTCGATCTCCGAGGACCTCGCGACACCCGTCGCACCGACGGACAATGGGCCCCGCGACACGCAGGCCGGCATCGCGGAGTGACCTTGACTCCTTCCAGGCTGCCCGCAGGGGCCCTGATCCCCGCCTCCCGCGCCACCCCCTCCGAACGGATCGCCGACGCGAGCCTGGCGCTGCGGCGCTCGATCGACCGCAACGTCCACCCGAGCGAAGGTCTGGCGGCCGGCGCCGCGGCGCTGTCCGGCGCGTACCGGGCCGAGGGAGCCTCTGCCCTCGGCGACGCCCGGTCTGCGGAGGCCTATGCCGCGATCCGGATGCCGGCGACGTTCGCCGCGGCGGCTCGGGCGCTGGCTGCCGCCGCGGAGCGCTTGCCCGGGTTCTCGCCCGCGAGCCTCCTCGATCTGGGCGCCGGGCCGGGGGCGACCTCCTGGGCGGCCACCGTGGTCTGGCCGACCATCGGGACCGTCGTTGCGGTCGAAGGACGGCGGAGCGCGCTCGACCTCGGCCGGCGGCTGGCGGAGGATCGCGACT
>DATBPR010000471.1:0-6476 GCA_036561285.1 Candidatus Limnocylindrales bacterium
GGTGGGACTGTCCCGGGCCCGACGATCCGGGTCCATCTCGGCGATACCGTGCGGGTCCACCTCGTGAACCAGAGCGCGATGAGCCACTCGATCGACTTCCACGCGAGCCAGACCGCGATGAACGACCAGATGGTCGAGATCAAGCCGGGCGCGTCATTCACCTACACCTTCACGGCCGACTACGCCGGCGTCTGGATGTACCACTGCGGCACCGCGCCGGCGCTCCATCACATCGCGAACGGGATGTTCGGGATGGTCATCGTCGAGCCGAAGGGTGGGCTTCCCAGGGTCGACCAGGAGGTGGCGCTCGTCCAGAGTGAGTGGTACCTCGGGGCCCAGGGCCAGCCGGCCGACTACGCCAAGGCGAACGCCGCGGCGCCGGCCCCGGACTTCGTGGTCTTCAACGGCATCGCGAACCAGTACAAGGACAATCCGATCATGGTCACGACCAAGGGCCGCGTCCGTGCCTTCGTCCTGAACGTCGGACCGAACCTCGACAGCTCCTTCCACACCGTCGGCACGATCTTCGACACGGTCATCAAGGAGGGCGTCATCCTGGCCAAGGGGAACGCCGGCGGCTGGGGCAGCCAGGCAGTCGATCTCGCCCCGGCCCAGGGAGCGATCATCGAGTTCAGCCCACAGGAGGACGGGATGTATCCCTTCGTGACCCACGCCTTCAACTTCGTCGGCCGCGGTGCCATCGGCATCTTCATGGCCGGCGACGGCGACCCGAAGAACTGAGCCAGAGGTCGTGCGGCTCGAGCTCACGAAGCGCGCCGACTACGCGATCCGGGCCGCCCTCGCTCTCGGCGAGGCCGGCCCGGACGAGCGTCTGAGCGTCCGGCGGATCGCCGTCGATCGGGGGATCCCCGCCCGCTTCCTGTCGCAGGTCATGGCGGATCTCGCCGCGGCCGGCCTCGTCGAGGGCGCGGAGGGACGGTCCGGCGGGTATCGCCTCGCGCGGCCGGCCTCGGAGATCTCGCTCCTCGACGTCATCGAGGCCACCGAGGGCGACAGCCGTCGCCGCATCTGCATCCTGCGCGGCGGGCCCTGCCAGCTGAACGGCGTCTGCGCCGTCCACGAGGTCTTCGCAGCCGCCGAAGCGCAGACGCTGCGCGAGCTGTCCGGGGCCACGGTCGCGCGCATCGTCGAGGCGCGCCGAGGGTCCACGACGGCCCCCTGACGGATCACCCGATCGCCGACGCGCCGTCTCGCGCGCGGCGCGGAAACGGGCCGTTTGCCCAGGACAGCCCGTGCCGACCGGCCCTGTCGACGGCCGGATCGCGACCGATAGCTTCGGACCCGGCACGCACGGCGCCGCCGACCTGCCGTGCCCCGCGGAGGATCCTCCCCTGAGCGCCGATCGAACCAACAGCCCCACGACCACTCGCAGTCGACGACGCGCGGCGGCGCTCGATGCGCGTCGCAGCGAGTCACGGCGTGCGCGGCAGGGAACGCGGCGGTCCGGGATCGGACTCGGCGCCATGACGATCGTCGCCGTCGCGGCCGGGCTGCTGGTGATCGCCCTCCTCGCGGTCTTCCGCGACCAGCCCGCTGCGGCGCCCGCCAGCGTCACGGTCGTGGCCGCCTCGGCGCCGGCAGGGGTTCCGGCAGCCGGATTCACCCTCGGTCGGGCCGCCGCGCCAGTGACGATCGACGTGTTCGAGGACTTCCAGTGCCCCGCCTGTCTTCGCTGGGGCGACACGGTCTTTCCGCGGCTCGCCGCGAACGAGCTGACAGGCGGACAGGCCAAGCTGGTCTTCCACGGGTTCGCGTTCCTCGGGCCGGAGTCGCGGGACGCCGGGCGCGCCGCGTGGGCAGCCGCCCGGCAGGGTCGCTTCTGGGATATGTGGGCAACCCTCTATGCGAACCAGGGCCGCCGCGAGAACGGCGGAGCCTTCGCGCGTGACCGGTTGGTCGGGATGGCCGGAGCGATCGGCCTGGACGCAAACCGATTCGCGGCCGACTACGCCTCGACCGAAGCGGGCCGGGCCGTCGCGGACGGTGTCGCGGAGGCGTCCCGGCTCGGGATCAGCGGTACGCCGACCCTGCTGGTGAACGGGTCGATCGTCGGCGCGGCCACGTACGACGATCTCCGGGCGGCGATCGCGGGCGCGGCCCAGCGGTGACCGGGACCTCGATCCCTCGGCGGCGACGGATCCACCCGGCGTTGGTCCTCGCGGTCCTCGACCTGATCGGGCTCGCGATCGCGTCGTACCTGTCGTTCGTGGAGCTGCGCGGCGAGCTGCCCCAGTGCGGACCGCTGCACGGCTGCGAGCAGGTGGCTCTCTCGCCCTACTCCCGGATCGGCGACATCCCCGTCGCCGTGCTTGGCGTCGTCCTGTCGCTCACGCTCCTCATGCTCGCGATCTGGTGGTGGCAGACCGGAAACGTGCGGCTGCTCGCGGCCCACTACGCGCTTTCGCTCGTGGGCGTGACGTTCGAGGGCTATTTCACCTATCTCGAGCTGTTCGTCATCGGCGCCGTCTGCGTCTGGTGCGCGACCTACGCGCTGACGCTGGTCGCCCGGTTCGTCGTCGCGCTCTGGGCCTGGCAGACGCGCGACCGCTGATCCGGGTCAGGCGGCTTCTGTCGCCGCGGGCGGATCGCCGAGGCCAGTCGCGAGGGCAAAGACGAACAGGATCGGGGCGAGCAATGCCGTCACCGACAGGAGCGGGAACGTGACTGCCTGGAGGGCGATCCACTGGTCCCCCTGGGTCGCCGTGATCACGAGGGCGATGACGACCAGCGGCAGCGAGCCGATCGTCTGGACCGTCATGCCGGCAGCCGCCGCGATCGTCGCCCGCCGCGGCAGGCCGCCCGCCCGGCTGACGAGCACCCAGCCCACGTACGCGGTCACGATCCACGGCGCTGCCTCGACGGCGGTGACGACGACGCGGGTGGGCGTTGCCTCCATCGTGCCGACACCGAGAACGACGAAGCCGACCGCGATGGCGACCGCACAGCCGGCAACGAGGGCCGCCGCCAGGGTTCGCATTCCGGTGCCGGCGGGCGATCTCAGGCCGGCGAGAGCGGATCCGACCAGCCACCACCCCGCCATCGCCAACCCCGCAAGAACCAGCGCCACGACGAAGTGAGGGATGTCGATGGCGAGCGGGTCGGTCACGTTGTCATCCAACGTCCGTGTCGACGGAAGCAGTCTCGCGACTGCGCCACCGAGCTCCGCCAGGGCCAGCAGGACGGTCCCGCGAAAGAGGTTCGGCGTTGCGGTCGCGGCATCGCGGTGACGCCAGAGCAGCGCGGTCGGGAAGAGGACGATCAGGGCTCGACCGACCAGGGTCGGGACCAGCGTCCGGAACTCGATGGCGCCGAGGGCGATGTCGACACCGGCCAGGATCAGGAAGACGAGTCCGATCGTCGGGATCGCGCGGACGGACTGGGCTCCGCTCCGCACGAACGCCGGGGCGCGCAGCGGGTTGACGACGCCGTTCTCATCGATCTCCATCCGTGCGATCCTGCAAGGAAGGGCCCCGAAAGACAAGGCCCCAGCCTCAGCCGAGGTCGTGCACGACCCAGACGTTCTGGTCGAAGTGGACGCCCTCGTCACGCTCCCGGTCGATCTCCACCGGGCCGGTGGCTCGCGGAACGACGTAGACGCCGCTCTCGGGGAAGGCCATCCCCGCCCAGGTCTCCCAGTCGGCGACGGAGCCGCGCATTTCCATGGACCGCGGCGAGGCCTTCGCGAGCCGGCCGCCGAGCCGGAGATGGAGCCGGATCCACGGATCGAACGGCAGGCCATCGTCCCGCGTCCACCACGCGTAGCGCTCCATGAGCACGAGTGGGTAGCGATCCTTCCACGTCGGTCGGAGGCAGGCGATCACGGCCCGGAACCCGGCCGACCGCGCCGCCGCCTTCATCGCCTCGACCATCGTCCCCGACAGGCCGCCCCCGTGGAGATCCGGCCGGACGACGATCTGCATCGCCCCAAGGGCGTTCGGCCCGCGGCCGGCCTCACGGTCCGCGACGCCGCGCTGCCCCTGGTCGATCCAGCCGGCGGGCAGCCCGTCGTCGGTTCCGTCCCACTGCAGCGGCATCGAGTTGGCGACCGCGACGAACGCGCCGGCGGGATCCGTGAGCACGAGCTGGAAGCCGGGCCAGTCGCGATCGGCGCGGCCGAAGAGGCCGCCCGCGACGGGTTCGGCTCGCATGAACTCGGGCCAGACCGCGGCCATCGCCGCGTCGATCCCCGGCTCGGTGTCGGGTCGCTCGGCCATCGTGGCGATCTCGTGGCCGGGCGGCAGGACGAGGCCCGCGGCCTCGAGCCGGGCCTGGGTGGAGGCGGCCATCGGCCTAGAGAGTGTCGCGACCGATGTAGCGCCGGAGCACTTCCGGTACCTCGACGCTGCCGTCGGGACGCTGGTAGGTCTCGAGGATGGCGGCGAACGTCCGGGCCATGCCGAGCGCCGATCCGTTGAGGGTATGGACCAGCTCGGGCCGGCCGCCCGGCTCGGGCCGATGGCGGATCGCCATCCGGCGCGCCTGGTAGTCGCGGAAGTTCGAGCACGACGACACCTCGAGCCACCGCTCGACGCCCGGCGCCCACACCTCGAGGTCATACTTCTTCGCTTGGACGAACCCCATCTCGCCGGTCGACATGAGGATCACGCGGTAGGTCAGCCCGAGCTTCTGCAGGACCGATTCCGCGACGCCGGTCATCCATTCGAGGGCGTCGTTGGACGCGTCCGGCTTCTCGAAGAGGACCATCTCGACCTTGTCGAACTGGTGGACCCGAAGGATGCCCCGGGTGTCCTTGCCCGCCGCGCCCGCCTCGCGCCGGAAGCACGGCGTGTAGGCGCAGTAGCGGATCGGCAGCTGATCGGCCTCGAGGATCTCGTCCCTGTGGAGGTTCGTGACGGGAACCTCGGCCGTCGGGACCAGGTACAGCTCGTCGCGGGTGACGACATACATCTGGTCTTCCTTGTCGGGGATCTGGCCCGTGCCAGTGGCCGACGCGGTGTTGACGACGACCGGCGGCCAGACCTCGGTGAACCCGAACTCGTCGGTCAGGGTGTCCATGAAGAACTGGATCAAGCCCCGCTCGAGCCGCGAGCCCGCGCCCTTGTAGACCGGAAAGCCGGAGCCGGCGACCTTGGCGCCGCGGGCGAGGTCGAGGATGTCGAGGTCGGCGGCGACGTCCCAGTGCGGCCGGCGATGCCAGGTGGCGCCGCCGCTCGGCGCGTCGGCGCCCGTCTCGCCCTCGACCGGCTGGTCGACCGGGAGGAGCTCGCCCCAGGTCCGGACGGTGACGATCGCGTCCTCGCCACCGACGGGCACGTCCGGGTCGGCCGGGTTCGGGATACGCAGGAGGAGGTCCTCGATCTCGCTCTCGACCGTCGCGAGCTCCGCGTCGATCGCCTCGATCCGCCCGCCGGCCGAGACGGAGGCGGCCTTCAGGTCGGCGACCTCGGGGCCATCCGGCTCCGCGCCGCCCTTGATCGCCGCGCCGATCTGCTTGCTCGCGGCGTTGCGCTCGGCCTTGAGCGAATCGCCGTCGCCGAGCAGCGTCCGGCGACGGCCGTCGAGCTCCAGCACCCGGTCGACGATCGTCGGGTCCTCACCCTTGTCGACCGCACCTCGGCGCACCGTCTCGGCGTCGTCCCGGAGCCGCTGCAGGCCGACGCTCATGCCGGCACCTGCCCGGAGGCGATCCGGAGGCGGTCGACGACGAAGTCGGGATCGAGTGAGGCGAGGAGCCAGCCGGCGCGGGGTCCGTTCGGTCGCCCGAGGAACGCGGCGTAGAGGGCGGCGAACGCCCGGCCGTTCGGCAGGCCGCCCGCGGCGGCGACCTCGAAGATCCGGTTCTGCCAGGCATCGCCCGACGTGGGCGGGTCGCCGGCCTCGGCAAGCGCGCCGAGGTACCGCCGCTGGTCGTCGTCGAGCCCGAGGAGCGCCTCCATCGGCGGGTCCTCGCGGACGGCGACGATCGACCGCTCCGGCGCATAGGCCTCGAGCCAGGCCCGGGCGGCGCCGATCCGCTGCTCCAGGATCGCCTTCTCCCGCTCGGTCAGCGAGTCGCCCTTCTCCGCCGCAACCCGGGCGGGGATGTCCACGTCGGGGATCTGGGCGAGGAGCGCCAGATGGCCGAAGGCGGGACGGAACGCCTCCGCCTCCGTCGAGACGTGCGCGTCGCGATCCAGGAGGGAGTAGGCGAACGTGCCCGCGTAACCGGGCGGCAGGTCGCCCTTGACCGGCTTGCCCGCGGTCGCCGCCGCGAACTTGTCGAACTCGTCGAACAGGCGCGGCACGGCGTCCGTCCCCTCCGGGTCGAAGTCGACCGCGTGGTTCGGGCGCGGGCGCAGGAAGAAGAACCGGAGCTGCTCGGGCGGGATGACCTCGACGATCTCGTGAGCGGCGGCGCCGCGCCCCCTGGACGTCGACATCTTCTTGCCGCCGATGTTGATGAACTCGTAGGGGACGTTGAGCGGCGGCTCGCGCTCGAACACCTCGCGGGCGAT
>DATBPR010000472.1:0-2705 GCA_036561285.1 Candidatus Limnocylindrales bacterium
CGACGACGGCCTCTGGCCGTGAGCGGGCGTTCGTTTGGGACGCGGCGACCGGGACCCGTCAGGATCTGCCCGCGGACGCCCCGAGCGGAGACATCGTCGCCCTCGACTGGTCCCCCGACGGACACGAGATCCTGCTCTGCCGGATCGAGCAGGCCGAGCAGCGATTGCTCGCCTGGACCCTCGAGAAGGACGCGATCCGGGAGCTGGACCATCCCACGGGCGCGGTCCTCGGCTACCTGCGCTTCGGGGCGTCGTACTTTCGACCGGACGGTCGCGAGATCGTGTGCCGCATCGAGGACTTCGGCGAGCCCCGACGGCTCGTCGGCCTCGACCCGGTGAGCGGTCGCCAGATGCGGACGATCCTGTCGAACGGCGAGGTCCCGCCTGGCCATTCGTTTCGAAGCGTCTCGTTCCCGACCGCCGACGGCACGGTCCTGCAGGCCTGGCTCGGCATCCCCGTCGGCGAGCCGCCGTTTCCGGTCGTGCTCGAGACACACGGAGGGCCTTCGGCCGCCCAGTTTCCGAACTTCCATCCGAGTGCCGAGGCCTTTCTCGACCACGGGTTCGCGTTCCTCAGCCTGAACTACCGCGGGTCGACGACCTTTGGCCGGGAGTTCGAGCAGTCGATCTGGGGCCGGCTCGGCGAGCTCGAGGTCGACGATCTCGTCGCCGCCCGGACCTGGCTGGTCGAGCAGGGCGTCGCGATCCCCGATCGGATCCTGCTGAGTGGCTGGTCCTACGGCGGGTTCCTGACGCTTCTCGGCCTGGGCAGGACGCCGGACCTGTGGGCCGGCGGGATGGCAGGCGTCGCGATCGCCGATTGGGAGATGGGCTACGAGGATTCGAGCGACCTCCTGCGGTCCTACCAGCGGATGCTCTTCCGGGGTGGGCCCGACGAGCGGCGCGAGGCGATGCGGGCGGGATCGCCGCTGACCTATGTCGACGACGTTCAGGCACCCGTGCTGATCATCCAGGGCCGGAATGACACGAGGACCCCGGCCCGCCCGATCGAGCGATATGTCGAGCGGCTGCGGCAACGGCATCACCCCGTGGAGATCGAATGGTTCGACGCCGGCCACATGGGTGGGGGCGACGAGATGGCGGTGCACCAGCAGCGTCTGATGCTGGACTTTGCCGAGCGAGTCGTCGGCGCAGCGACGGAATCCGCGGCCGGCAGCCGTTCGGTCTGATCGGCCACCCGGCGGGTACACTCGGGTCCCGGCGGACGGGAGCACGGCCGGGGAGGAGGGCTCCGTGGCGCATGCCGCACCGAAACCCCGCGGACGGAAGGCGTCGACGGCTGCCGCGAGCCCGGCGGGTGGCGCCGCGGCGGCGACGAAATCGGCCAGGCCGGAGCCGGCCAGGCCCGAGCCGACCCTCCGCATCGTCGAGACCCGGATCCTGCGCGGCCCGAACTACTGGGCCCGCGAGCCGGTCGTCCGGATGGTCGTCGACCTCGGCGTCCTCGAGGAGTACCCGAGCAACCTGATCCCCGGCTTTACGGAGGCGCTCGTCAACCTCCTGCCCAGCCTGGAGGACCACGCCTGCAGCCTCGGCCGCCGCGGCGGCTTCATCACCCGGCTGCGCGAGGGCACGTGGGCGGGGCACATCGCGGAGCACATCGCCCTCGAGCTCCAGAACCTCGCCGGCACTGACGTCCGGCACGGCAAGACCCGGACGACCGGGGAGTACGGCCGCTACAACGTGATCTACGAGTTCCGCGAGGAGTCCGTCGGGATCGAGGCGGGCAAGATCGCCGTCGCGCTCGTCAACCACCTCGTCGCGCCGAGCGACGAGTCGGTCGCCTTCGATTTCATGGCCCGGCTCGAGGGCCTGATCCGGCTCGCCGAGCGGGCGGCCTTCGGGCCGTCGACGCAATCGATCCTCGACGAGGCCGCGAGTCGCGACATCCCCTGGATCCGTCTCGATCGGCACTCGCTCGTCCAGCTCGGCCAGGGCGTCCACCAGCAGCGGATCCGGGCAACGATGACGTCCAAGACATCGGGGATCGCCGTCGACATCGCGAGCGACAAGAGCCTGACGAACCGGCTGCTCGACTCGGCCGGCCTGCCGGTGCCGAAGAGCATGGTCGTCGACACGGAGGAGGCGACGGTCGAGGCCGCGCTCCGGATGGGCTTCCCGTGCGTCGTCAAGCCGCTCGACGGCAACCACGGCCGGGGCGTGCATCTCGACCTCCGGAGCGAGGACGCCGTCCGGGCGGCCTTCCACGG
This sequence comes from Candidatus Limnocylindrales bacterium, assembly GCA_036561285.1. Classification (GTDB taxonomy): domain Bacteria; phylum Chloroflexota; class Limnocylindria; order Limnocylindrales; family CSP1-4; genus CF-46. Next base: position 2,232 of record DATBPR010000472.1, read on the forward strand.
CGCTCGTCGCGAGAGCCGCAGCGGCGATCTCGTCGTCGAGAGCTACGTCTCGGGCAACGACTACCGCTGTCTCGTCATCGGCGGCAAGGTCGCCGCGATCGCCGAGCGCGTCCCCGCCAGCATCACGGGCGATGGCGAGCATTCGGTCCGCGAGCTCGTCGACGTCGCCAACGCCGACCCGCGCCGCGGCATCGGCCACGAGAAGGTCCTGACCCGGATCAAGGTCGACGAGGCGGCGGAGGCGCTCGTCCGGGGCCAGGGCTTCGGGCTGGACGACGTGCCACCCGAGGGCACGTTCGTGAAGCTGGCCCTGACGGGCAACATGTCGACGGGCGGCACGTCGATCGACCGGACGATCGAGGCTCACCCCGACAACATCGAGATCGCGGAGACGGCCGCCCAGATCGTCGGGCTGGACATCGCCGGCATCGACTTCATCTGCCCCGACATCGCGACCCCCGTCCGCGAGACCGG
>DATBPR010000473.1:0-9953 GCA_036561285.1 Candidatus Limnocylindrales bacterium
AGGTGAACTTCGGGCTCGTCCCGGTCGCCTGCCCGTACGACTCCGACATGCGCTCCATGGCCTGTTTCGTCATGCGCTCGCCGGACTGCGGGTACTCGTCGACGAAGTCGTCGGTCGCGTACTGCTGGAGGATCTCCCCCATGCGCGTGAATTCACCCGACTTCATCGCTTCCTCGAAGGCCGCGGCCATCGCGCTGGTGTCCCCCATCGGACGGTCCTCCTGACGCTGCGTGGAGCGTCAGCCTGAACCTCGCGGGGGTGCGGCACAAGGGGTTGACCGACGTAGGATGCCGTCCGATGCAGCCGACGTACCCCTTGATCCCGAAGACGACGGCCCACCTGCGTCCCGGGCAGTTCTGGTCGATCCCGCTCAGCGACGGCCGGTTCGGTGCCGGCCGCGTGCTCCGCGTGGATACGGACCGGGCGACCGGCGGCCGGACGCGGTTCGTCGGAGCCATCCTCGACTGGGTCGGCGACGAGACCCCGACGTCCGACGCGATCGCGCGGAGCCCGGTGCTCGCCGTCGGCAACGCCCACGTCCGGCTCGTCTCGTTCGGGGGTGGCGCCATCCTGGGCGAGCGGCCGCTCGCCGCGGACGGGATCGAGCCGCCGGCGGTGATCCACACCTGGTGGGGCGACGGCTTCGCGGTCCTGCGCGCGGAGCGACGGTTCATCGCCGGAGATCCACCGCCAACGTCCGACTTCCGTCACGTGCGGTCCCCGCTGATGGCCGAGATGGTGCGGCCATCGCTCACCGGGCGCGGCGTCGTCCAGTTCGACCGCCGCCTGACCGACGCCGACTTCGCGCAGCTCGGCGAGTGGTTCCGCGCCTACCCGGAGATGACGCTCCGCGCCTACGGCTCCTACGACCACTCGATCACGGATCTCGAGTTCCTCCGGTTCTTCCCGACGCTCCGACGCCTGGGCGCCGACGCGCTCTTCGATTCGCTGACGTCGCTCGACGGCCTGCGTCACCTGCCGCCGGATCTGGAGGAGCTCGGGATCGGAGCCACCCGGGCGACGCTCGACCTCGCGGTCCTGTCACGCTTCCCCGCGCTGACCTGGCTCTTCCTCGAGGGCCAGACGAAGCACCTGGAGGTCATCTCGGGACTCACTGCGCTGCGCGATCTGACGCTGCGCTCGGTCACGATGCCGGACCTGTCGCTGCTCCTGCCGCTGGCCCGCCTTCGTTCGCTGGACCTCAAGCTCGGCGGGACGCGCGATCTCGGTCTGCTGCCGCGCGTCGGGGAGCTCCGCTACCTCGAGCTCTGGATGATCCGCGGCCTGACGGACGTGAGCGCCGTCGGGCGGATCCCGATGCTGCGATCGCTGTTCCTCCAGTCCCTGCGCCAGGTCGAGGCGCTCCCGGACTTCCGCGAGGCGATCAGCCTGCGACGCATCCGGCTCGAGACGATGAAGGGACTGCGGAGCTTGCGGCCCCTCGCGACGGCGCCTGCGCTCGAGGGTATCGAGCTCATCGACATGCGGCACCTGCAGCCGGAGGATCTCGCTCCGCTCGTCGGCCTGCCGCATCTGCAGGCGGTCACGCCCGGGCTCGGCAGCCGACGGAAGAACACGGCGGCCGCGGCCCTCCTCGGCCTGCCCCCGGTCAGCGGCGCGTTCGACTGGACGACGCCGTAGGTTCGGCCGGCCGCCTCGCGCAGGTCATTCCTCGTCGGGCGTCAGCGACAACGTCCAGGATCGCCCCTTCCGCTCGGGCGGCTCGAGCCGGACCGGCCAGCGTTCGCCGAGGAGGTCGGCGATCGCATCGGGCTGGTCGGGGTCGACGTCCGATTCGAGCAGGAGGTGGGCGGCCTCGCCCCGGATCCGTTTCGCGATCACGTCGCCGACCCGTCGCCCGCCTTCCGAGTACTGGTCGACCCGCAGCCGCACCGTTCGATCGCTCAGACCCGTTGGCATGCCGAGCGACTGGAACGGCGGCGTCCGGAGGTCGACGACGAGGGCGTCCGGACCCGCTCGCTCCGCGAAGAGGTCCGGAAGCGCCGCTCGCCACATTGGCTCGACGCGACCCAGGCCCACGAGGTTGGACCACACGCGCATCCGATACGGCGGGATCCGATCCGCCGGCCGGAGCGCGCCCCAGAGGGCGGACGTGATGATCAGGCTCTCGCCCGCTCGTTCCGTGCCCTCCGCCGAGAGCGAGGCGACGGCCAGGCCGTCGTGGAGCTCCCCGACGTAGACGTCGCTCGCGGCCCGCGTCGCCAGCTCCCGCAGCCGGGTGTTCCGCTCGATCAGCCCGGCCATCGTCGGCCGCTCGAACAGCCGTTGGAACGCGTCGGCGCCCGCGCTGGTCTCGATGAGCGCATCGAGGATCCGAGATCGGAGGGGCGTGAGCTCCGGGAACGACAGCGCGTCGAGCGCGACGGCCGGCCCATCCTCCGGCGGCGGCCGCTTGGACTCCGACGGCGGGACGAGGATCAGCATCGGGTCCGGTCGCGTCAGCCCTCGGGCGGCGCCGGCTGGATGTTGTGGTTCACGTGGAACACGTTGTCCGGGTCCCAGGTCCGCTTGAGGGCCGCAAGCCGGGCGACCTTCGTCGCGCCGTAGATCGCCCGCATCTCGCCGTCGCCCGTGTCGCTGTTCCCGTTCGCGTAGGCGCCGAGGGTGCGGTCCGGCTCGAGGATCGCCATCACCCGCCGGCACCAGTCCACGTTGGCGTCGTCCGTGGACGCGTCAGTCCACGAGGAGCCGGCACTGAGGTCGAAGGCGGCCGCACGGCCGGCGTAGGCCGTCGCGTCCTCCGGTACCCGGCCGATGGCACCGCCGAGCGCCGTGATCGAGACGTCCGAGTCTCCGGGCGCCTCCGCGACGACCTCGACCAGCTCGTCGAGGGCTTCCCGCCGGACGTCGTTCGCGTTGTGGCCCTTGATGAACGACCGCGTGCCCCAGGCAAACGCCAGGTCGTGGGCCGTCTGGACCTCCAGGTAGGGCTTGCTCCCGATCGCCTCGGTCAGCGGCTCCGGCCCGACGCGCAGCCCGGCCGTGTCGCGATCGGCGTCCGCGGCAGCGCCGCTATGGTTCCACGCGAGATACGTGATGGGCTGGCCGACAACCTCGTCCGGGTAGCTTTCGTCCTCACCCGCGAGCGCGATCCCGAAGATCGCGGCGACGGTGTCGGGAGCATTCGTCGCGTAGGCGTGGAAAACGCTCCAGACCTCCTGGACGTCCGACGCGGGGAAGGTCAGAACGCCGCGATGAAGGTCCGGCCCGAACGGCTGAAGCCGGAACTCGAAGGCGGTCGCGATCCCGTAGTTCCAGCCGGCGCCGCGCAGGCCCCAGAACAGCTCCGGTTCTTCGGTCTCGGTCGCCCGGACGAGCCGGCCGTCCGCCGTGACGACCTCGACCGCGGCCAGGTTGTCGATCGTCAGGCCGAAGTTCCGCTGCAGCCGCCCGATGCCACCGCCGAGTGTCAGGCCGGCGACGCCGGTGTGACCCACCACGCCGATCGGGCAGACGAGGCCGTGGGCCTGCGCGGCCACGTCCAGCTCGCCCAGGAGGGCGCCGCCGTTCGCCCGTGCCGTGCGGGACGTGGGACTGACCTCGACGCCACGCATGGCGCTCATGTCGACCACGATGCCGCCATCGCGGCCGCCGATCCCCGTGTGGCTGTGGCCGCCCGAGCGGATCGCGATCTCCAGGTCCTGCTCGCGGCCGAACCGGATCGCGGTCGCGACCTCGTCGGCGCTCGTCGGCCGGACGAGGACCGCCGGGCGTCGGTCATGCACGGCATTCCAGAGGCGGCGCGCATCGTCGTACGTGGGGTCGTCGGGCGTGAGGATGTCGCCGCGGAACGTGCGGCGGAGCTGCTCGAGGTGGCGTGGCGCGAGCCGGGCGCTGGTGTCGACCATCGGTCCCTCCCCGGTGTTCGTGATCTCAGGACAGGCTGAACACCTTACCTATCGGCCGCCCGCCGTGCGCGGCTCGAAGATCACCACCGCGGTCTCGCCCGGACGACGGGTCGCGTACGCGTCGAGGTTCGGCTCGAGCCGGGCCATCTCCGCCCACAGCCGGCTCCGCTCCTCGCCCGCGGCCGCCCGGGCCGTCACCGCGCGGCTGCCGTCCGGCAGGTCCAGGGTCACGTCCGGGTGCGCCTGGAGGTTCAGCCACCACGCGGGCTCGGGCTCGCCCCAGCCGTTCATCGCCATCGTGAAGAGGTTCGGCCCGTCCTCGAAGTACCCGAGGATCGCCGTCCGCGTCGCGCCGGACTTGCGGCCGATCGTGTGGATCCGCATCAGCCCGTACGTCTTCGGCGTGGGCGGGCGCAGGCCGCGCCGACCGCCCGTGATCGTGTAGATGGCCCGATGGACCGCCCAGGCGATCCGGATGAACCAGCGGGGCGGCAGGAACGGGCTCCTGGTTTCCATCGTCGTATCCCGGGACCGGCGCCCCTGCTAGCGGACCGCGCCCTCCCACACGCCGCCCGCGAGGACGGTCGTCCGGAACGCGTACCGGTCGCCACGATTGAGATGGCGGGCATACTCGAAGGGTTCGCCGTACTGGTCGAACACCGTCTCGGTCAGGTCGAGGATCGGGTCGCCCGCCGTCAGGCCGAGCAGCTCGGCGGTGCGCTCATCCGTCGATGACGCCCGGAGCAGGCACTCGGCGCGGGACGGTTCGACGAGGTCGGTCTCGCGGATCGTCTGGTACAGCGAACGCCCCGAGAAGTCGAGCCCCGTGAGAGATGGGATCAGTCGAGGGGCGAGCACCGAGAGGTCGAGGGACAGCGGCGCCGAGTCGACGATCCGCACCCGCTCGAGCTCGAAGACCTTGCTGTCGAGCGGGATGCGCAGCGCCCGGGCCTCGGTTTCGTCCGCCCGGCGGATCCGGGCGGCGCAGACCGTCGACGACACCGCGAGACCGTGGAGCGCGGCCCAGTCCGTCAGGCCCTGCGGGCCGCTGATGGTCTCGATGGTCACGCCTGGGCCGTTCACGAACCATCCAAATCGCTCGCGTGATTCGATGAGGCCGCGCCCTTCGAGATCGACCAGGGCCCGCCGGAGGGTGTTCCGCGCGACGTCGAACCGCTCCCTCAGCTCGCGCTCCGGAGCGAGCCGCTCCCCTGGCGTCAATCTTCCCGTCGCGATGTCGGCCTCGAGCCGACGCATGACCCGGACATAGGCGAGATCCATCCCGCCCGCGTCGGCTCGACGCCCGGACGAAGACCGCGGTTGACAAGCCTGGTTCATTCTTGGTTCACTCGCGGTGTGAAGCTGGCATTGCTCGGCGGCGGCGGGTTCCGGACCCCAGCGATCTACCGGGCACTGGCCGAGGGCAGCACGCGGACCAGGTACGACGGCCTCGTATTGTATGACGTCGATTCGGGCCGCCTGGACAGGATCGCGGCCGTCCTTCGTGGCTTCGACGAGCGTCTGGGGCGGAGCGTTCCGATCACCACCACGACCGACCTCGACGAGGCGGTCGACGGCGCGGACGTCGTCTACTGCGCGGTCCGCGTCGGAGGGCTCGCCAGCCGGCTGCTCGACGAGACGGCGGCTCTCGCCGAAGGCGTGATCGGCCAGGAGACCACCGGCGCGGGCGGGATCACGTTCGCGCTGCGGACCGTGCCGGTGGTGACGGAGATCGCCGAGGTCGTCGCCCGCCGTGCGCCCCGGGCCATCTTCATCAACTTCACCAACCCGGTGGGGCTCGTCACCGAGGCGGTTCGTCGCGTCCTCGGCGATCGGGTGATCGGCATCTGCGATGCCCCCCAATCCCTGTGCCGGCGGGTCGCGGGCGCGCTCGAACGGGATCCGGAGGACCTCTGGTTCGACTACTTCGGGATCAATCACCTCGGCTGGCTACGGGCGGTCCTCGACCACGGCCAGGACCTGCTGCCCGACCTCCTGGCCGACGAACGGCGCCTGCTTGCGTTCGAGGAGGGCCGGCTGTTCGGCGCGGACTGGCTGCGCTCGGTCGGGATGATCCCGAACGAGTATCTCTACTACTACGACTTCGCGAACGAGGCGCTGACCGGCATGCAGGCAGGCCGCGTCCGCGCGGAATTCCTGTCGCGCCAGCAGGACGCCTTCTATCGCGGTTCCGGCTCCCCCGCCGACACGCTCCGTCAGTGGGAGGAGAGCCTCGCCGAGCGCGAGGGAAGCTACATGGAGGAAGCCTGGACAGGCCGCGACGACGAGCTGCGGGGCGTCGTGGCCGCCCGGGAAACCGGTGGCTACGGACGGCTGTCACTCGATCTCGTCGACGCGATGAACGGCGACGGCCACGAGGTGATGATCCTCAACGTCGCCAACCGCTCCAGCCTGCCGTTCCTCGACGAAACCGCCGTCGTGGAGGTCCCGTGCATCGTCGGGCGTGGCGCCGTCGTGCCGGTCGCGATCGGGTCCGTGCCGATGGCCCAGGAGGCCCTGATCGTCGCGGTCCGGGCGGCCGAGCGGGCAGCGATCGAGGCGGCCTTCTCGCACTCCCGCCGGCTCGCCGTCCACGCCCTCGCCCTCCATCCCCTGGTGCCCTCGGTGGAGGTGGCGGGCCGCATCCTCGACCGCCACCTCAAGGAACAGCCCGGGCTCGCGGAGACGCTCCGATGACGGTCGACGTCGTGTGCGCCGGCCCACCCTTCCTCGATCTCGTCTTCCGCGGCCTGTCCCGGCTGCCGGATCGCGGCGAGGAGCTCCTGGCGGACGAGCTCGCGATCGTGCCCGGGGCGATGGCCAACGTGGCCTTCGCCCTCCGCCAGCTCGGTGTCGACGCAGTCGTCTGCTCGCCGGTCGGGACAGATCCGGCCGGCCGGCTGCTCCAGGGGCTGATGGCCGAGGCTGGCATCCCCTGGCTGGGCCCGCAGACGCCGACGACCCCCGTCTCGGTGGCGCTGCCGATCGACGGCGAGCGTGCGTTCGTGACGCACTTCCCGGAACCGGACGTCGACGTCGCGGCCATCGCCGCCGCCGAGCCGCGGGCGGTCGTCCTGAACCTGCCCTTGGCGGAGGGGCTGGTCCCCGGCCTTCCCGCCGCGCCACGCCTGATCGGTGTCGTCGGCGATCCCCAGATCGCCATCCTGCGAGAACGCCCGGCCGAGTCGTGGGCGGACCTGCACGCGGTGGTGATGAACGAGCGCGAGGCGTCGCTGTTGTCCGACCGGCAGGATGCCGCCGGCGCCGCCCGGGACCTCGCCGCTCGAGGTTGCCTCGTCATCGTCACGCGTGGCGATCGCGGAGTCGTCGCCGTCGATCCCGGCGGCGCCTGTCACGAGACCGACGCGGTCCCCGTCCACGCGCCGGACACCGTCGGCGCCGGGGACCTGTTCACCGCGGCGTGGCTCTGGGCCGATCTGGCGGGCCGGCCGCTGGACGAAAGCCTGGTCATCGCGACGAGCTACGCCGCCTGGTCGCTGGCCGCGCCCGGATCGCGCCAGAAGGGCCTGAGTCGCGAGGCGTTCCTCGCGGCGGCGGACATGAATGGGGGCGTCGGGGGCTGGATGCGGGAGGGGTCGAGGATGACCCTCTGATCACCGAGGCGCGCGCAGGCGGGCGGCGAGCCCGCACGAAGGAGGAGATCGACATGGACGAGGTCGTCCGGCAGTTCATCACCCGGCGTCGGTTCCTGCAGCTCAGTGCCGTGACGGCCGTGGCCGCCGCGTGCACTCCCGCCGCGACCGGGACCGCGTCTCCCGCGGCCGGCACCAGCACGGCACCGGGCGGCAGCAGCGCTCCCGCGGGCAGCGGGGCTCCCGCGGGCAGCGCCGCGGCGATCACGGGCACGATCAACGTCTCGTATCCGGATGAGGCCGGCCTCAAGCCGAAGTACGTCGAACAGGCTGCGGCCGCCCTCAAGGCGCAGTACCCGGGGGTCGACGTGAAGATCGACCTCCAGAAGGTCGGAGACGACGACTTCTACACGAAGCTGCTGCTCGCCCTCGACAGTGGCACGGGACCGGACGTCTTCCACGTCGGCGGCACGTCGGCCGGCGAGCTGGCCGACGCGAGCTACATCGAGCCGCTCGACAGCTACGTCAGCCAGTGGGCGGACTGGAGCCAGTATCCGGACGCCGTTCGGAGTGGCGTGACGTACAAGGGGAGCGTGTGGGCCATCCCCTACGGGCTCGACATGCGCTGGCTCTACTACCGCAAGGACGACCTCCAGAAGGCCGGGCTGCCCGCCGACTGGCAGCCGGCGAACGTCCAGGCGATCCTGGACGCCGCAACCTCCGTGAAGAACGCGAACGAGCCGAACGTCCTGCCGTATGCCCTCTATGCCGGACCGGCAGGCTCGAGCGGAACCGCCGACCACGCCTTCGTGCCGCTGCTGTGGGCCTACGGCGGCGAGCTCCAGGACTCGAGCGGCAAGTGGATCGGCGACAGCCCCGCCACCCAGAAGGTCCTGACCTACTACCAGAAGGCATACAACGGCCTCAGCCCGAAGGAGATCCTGACCGAGACGAAGCCGTGGACGGCCATGCGCCAGAAGCTCGGCAACGGGCAGCTCGCCCTGCTGTACGAGGGCGGCTGGGTCTACGGTGGGTGGGCGTCGGCCGACAAGGCCGGCACCGAGCAGAATGTCGGCTATGTCCTCCATCCGACCGAGAGCGGCGGCCCGTCGTTCACGGTGGGCGGGCCGGGAACCTGCTGGTACATCAGCTCGCGCAGCGCGAACAAGCAGGGTGCCTGGGAGTTCATCAAGGCGATGAACTCCGCCGAGATCGTCGGCAAGCTGAACGCCGAGGACCCGCATCCGGTCGCCCGCCAGGACGCGGCGCAGATCCCGCAGTTCAGTTCCGACCCCTACCTCGTCGCGTCGACCGCGGCCCTGTCCAAGGCGAAGTTCGTCGCCCCTGATCCCGGCTACTCCAAGGTCATCGAAGCGATCCAGAAGGTCACGGCGAGCGTTGCCGCCGGCGAGATGTCGCCGGCCGACGCGTCCAAGCAGTACACGACGTACCTGTCGCAGTCGCTCGGCGCCGACAAGGTCACCTCCCAGTCGTAGTGGCGAGCACAGCCGTCGCAGCAAAGGCCCGCCGGCGGAGTCTCGGCAGGAACCGGCTCTATCTCGCGGGGCTCACCCCGGCCGCCTTCCTGCTCGCGTTGTTCTTCGTCGGGCCTGCGCTGTGGGCCCTCGCCTCGAGCTTCACGAACCGCGCCCTGGTCGGGCTCGACGCGGCCAACCCGCGGTTCGTGGGGCTCGACAACTACATTCGCCTGTTCGGGGACCCGGACTTCGGTCGGGTCATCCTCAACTCGGTCATCTTCGTGATCGGCTCCGCGATCATCGGCCAGTTCGTTCTTGGACTCCTGCTGGCCCTCCTGCTCGACCATGCCCAGCGCCGGGGGTTCCTCGCGACCGGCCTGGTCTATGCGTCGGTCCTGCTCGCATGGGTCAACCCCACGATCATCGCCGGCTTCCTGTGGGTCGCGATGTTCGACTACTACAACGGGTCGCTGAACTCCGGCCTGCAGCTCCTCGGGATCGGGCCGGTCAACTGGCTCGGTTCGGGGCCGATGCTGGCGATCGTCATCGCCAACACCTGGCGGGGCACGGCCTTCGTGATGCTGATCTTCCTCGGCGCCCTGCGGACGATCCCGACCGACATCTACGAGGCCGCCCGGGTCGACGGGGCGGGCCCGTTCCGGCGCTTCTGGGATCACACCCTGCCGCTGCTCCGCCCGATCGCCGCCCTGACGCTGCTGTCGGTGACCATCGCCACCTTCGGCACGTTCATCCTGATCCAGGCACTGACCAACGGCGGCCCCGCGCTCCAGACGGAGGTGATCGCCCTGTACGCCTATCACGAGGCGTTCCAGAACCATGCGGTCGGCTACGGGTCGACGATCGCCGTCGTCATGCTCGCCTTGAACTTCGCCTTTGCCGCCGTCTTCCTGCGCTGGTCGAGGCCCCGGGTATGACCGCGATCCCGGCCCAGGAGCAGCTCGCGGTTCGCGCGGATGCGGGTCCGCCGCCCCGACGGAAGGGGCGGGCCGGCC
>DATBPR010000474.1:0-6512 GCA_036561285.1 Candidatus Limnocylindrales bacterium
CGCGGGCCCCGGTGACGGAACGATGCGCGACGCCACCTGTCGGAACCATGACGGCCGGATGCCCTGACATCCGGATGCAACGGTCCGGGACCTCCGGGTTGCGGACCGGTTGCGCCCGGGTTGCGGTAGGATGCGGGCAACAACGACTGTGGAAGCCGACTTCCTCGCGGTCGGGCGCCTCCGGCGCCACGGGCACGAGCCACGCGCGGCCGGTCGATCGGATAGCCGATCGCCTGCGCGCCCGAGGAGTCGAGCCGATGACCCAGTCCACCACCCGTCCCACCACGACCGACCACACGCGCGCGGCCGATGGCGCCGCGTCCATCGGCCGCATCGTCCGGGCGAACCTCTCGACCCCCGAGCTGTACGAGGACGCCGTCCGCGCCGGCGAAGGCGTGATCGCCGCCGACGGGCCGCTTATCGTCCGGACCGGCAAGCACACCGGTCGCTCGCCCCAGGACAAGTTCATCGTCCGCGAGCCGTCGTCGGCCCGGAAGATCTGGTGGGGCGACGTCAACCGCCCGATCGCCCTCGAGCACTACGACCGCCTGCGCGCCCGGCTGGTGGCCTCCCTCGCCGATCGCCCGGTCTACGCCCAGGACCTGTTCGTCGGGGCCCACCCGGGCCACCGCCGCAGCCTCCGTGTCTACACCGAGACCGCCTGGGCCAGCATCTTCGCCCGGAACCTGTTCCGTCGCCCGTCGGCAAGGGAGCTCCAGGGCTTCGCCCCGAACTTCACGATCATCAACGTCCCGTCGTTCCAGGCGGACCCGGCGACCGAGGGCACGCGGACCGGCACCGCGATCCTCCTGAACCTCGCCCGGATGGAGATCCTCATCGTCGGCACGGAGTACGCCGGCGAGATCAAGAAGTCCGCGTTCACGGTGATGAACTACCTGCTCCCCGACGAGGGCGTGCTGCCGATGCACTCGGCGGCGAACGTCGGCGAAGCAGGCGACACGGTCCTCTTCTTCGGCCTGTCGGGAACCGGCAAGACGACCCTCTCGGCCGACCCGGAGCGCCGCCTGATCGGCGACGACGAGCACGGCTGGGGCGTCGACGGCGTCTTCAACTTCGAGGGCGGCTGCTACGCCAAGACGATCCGCCTCTCGCCGATGTACGAGCCGGACATCTTCGCGACGACCAGGCGGTTCGGGACGATCCTCGAGAACGTCGACCTCGACCCGGTCACCCGCGAGCTGGACCTCGACTCCGACCGCTTCACCGAGAACACCCGGGCCGCCTACCCGCTCCACTTCATCGGCAACGCCGACGAGACCGGGATGGCCGGCCAGCCGACGAACGTCGTCCTCCTCACGGCCGACGCGTTCGGGGTCCTGCCGCCGATCTCGCGCCTGACGGCGGACCAGGCCCAGTACCACTTCATCAGCGGCTACACCGCGAAGCTGGCCGGCACCGAGGTCGGGGTGAAGGAGCCGCAGGCGACCTTCTCGGCCTGCTTCGGTGCCCCGTTCATGCCGCGCCACCCGGGCGAGTACGCGGCCATGCTCGCGGAGCGGCTCCACGAGCATGGCGTCCGGGCGTGGCTCGTGAACACCGGCTGGACCGGCGGGCCGTACGGGACCGGCGAGCGGATGAACATCAACCACACCCGCTCGATGGTCCGGGCGGCGCTCTCCGGAGCCCTCGACGACGTCGAGTTCGAGCTGGACCCGGTCTTCGGGGTCGAGGTCCCGCGGACCTGCCCCGACGTGCCGAGCGGGGTGCTCCGGCCGCGGGCGACCTGGGCCGATGGAGCGGCCTACGACCGGCAGGCCGGGGCGCTTGCCCGGATGTTCGTCGAGAACTTCGCCGCCTATGCGGACGGCGTCTCCGACGCGGTCCGGGCTGCAGGTCCGCGCGCCGACGGCGACGGGCCACGGCTGCAGGAGTCCGGGCCCGGCGAGGGCTGACCCCGGGTCGTCAGGACGGGTTCGGGCGGACGAGACCGCCCGAGACGCCGTCGGCCATCGCCGCCACCGCCGCCCCGAGCAGGGCGAGCGCGCCGAGGACGAGGATCACGGGGCCGAGGATGATCGCGGCCGCGAAGATGACGGCGGTCAGCATGCTCGGGGCTCCGGCTTCGGGAGGGCGATCAGCGCCACGATGCCGCGGGATCCATGGTCCGCGGGCCGGCCGGCGTCGCGCTGGAGACCGACGCGACGATCGCGGCGGCCGTCAGGAAGAGCGTCACGGCGATGACGACCGGGGCGTTAGCGATGAGGAAGATGAGCAGGTCGGCGACGTTCATGGCGGCTCCAGGGTGTCGATCGGGCGGTCGATGTCCGGCCCTCATCCTCGTCCCGCTGCTGCGCACGCGACATCGGCGCGCGACGGCACAGACCGTCGACGAATGTCAGTCCCGTGAGGCGGAGCTCCGAGCGGCGGCGTCGGCCGCGAGGCCCGCGGGCCGACCCTCCGTAGAATGGACGGCCTGACTTCCACGATCCGACAGCTCGAGGTCCAGACACGCCCATGGCCAGGAACAAGGTCACCGTCATCGGCGCCGGCAACGTCGGCGCGACGACCGCCCAGCGGATCGCCGAGGCCGGTCTCGCCGACGTCGTCCTCGTCGACATCGTCGAGGGCCTGCCCCAGGGCAAGGGCCTCGATCTGGCCGAGGCGGCGCCCGTCGTCGGGCATGACAGCCGGGTGATCGGGACCAACGACTACGCCGAGACGAGCGGGTCCGACATCATCGTCGTGACCTCCGGCCTCGCCCGCCAGCCCGGCATGAGCCGCGACGACCTGCTGGCGAAGAACGCGGGAATCGTCCGCTCGGTCGTGCAGGCGGCGGCGCTCCACTCGCCCGACGCGGTCCTGATCGTCGTCACGAACCCCCTCGACGCGATGTGCCACGTGGCGATGCAGGCGTCGGGCTTTCCCCGCGAGCGAGTGCTCGGGATGGCCGGCGTCCTGGATTCCGCACGGTTCCGGACGTTCATCGCGATGGAGCTCGGCGTCAGCGTCGAGGACACCCACGCCTTCGTGCTGGGCGGTCACGGCGACACGATGGTCCCGCTGTCTCGCTACTCGACCGTTGCCGGCGTGCCGATCACCGAGCTCCTGCCGGCGGATCGGGTCAAGGCGCTCGAGGAGCGAACCGCGAACGGCGGCGCCGAGGTCGTGGCCCTCCTGAAGTCCGGATCGGCGTTCTACGCGCCGGCGGCCTCGACGTTCGAGATGGTCGACGCGATCCTCCGCGACCGGAAGCGCGTCCTGCCGTGCGCCGTCTACCTCCAGGGCGAGTTCGGGACGCGCGACCTGTTCGTCGGCGTGCCCGCGGTCCTCGGCCGCGGCGGGCTGGAGCGGGTCCTGGAGATCCGCCTGACGGCGGACGAGCAGGCGGCGTTCGACGCGTCGGCCGGAGCGGTCCGGGAGCTCGTCGACAAGCTCGCCTGACCCGCGGCCGCGCCTCAGGCGCTCGGAACGAGGACCCGCTCGAAGGCGGGCTGCCGTCGCGCGGCATAGCCGAGCTCCGCAACCCGATCGTGCGATCGCGCGGTCGCCCCGGCCAGGGCGTCGCGATAGGTCGCGTCGGTCTCGGGCAGGGGCGTCACGGACAGCTCGGAGCGCAGGATCCCGCAGAGGCGGCGGTACTGGCGGACGATCTGCGAGCGACTGCCGGTCCGGCCGTACAGCGCGATCAGGACCGCATGGGCCTCCTCGCGGAGGGGATCGCGCCCGAGCAGCTCGGTGGCGGCCCAGCGCGCCCCGGCGAGGTCCCCACGGTCGAGCCGCTGCCCGGCGACGGCCGCGAGCAGGTCCTCGTACAGGTCGCTGAGCCGCTCGCGCTCGGCGGCGAAGCATTCGTGGCCGAGGCCCTCGAGGAGATCGCCCGCATAGAGCGCGAGCGCCGCCTCCGCGTCCTCGGGGCACGGGGCGACCGCCATGCGGCCGAACCGGTCGATGTCCACGTCGAGCAGGACGTCCCGACGCAGGCCCAGGCTGTCCTGGTCGGTCTCGATCCAGTCGTCCGCGGCAAGCCCGGCCGACGAGAACCCAGAGCGGATCAGCCAGAGGGCCTGGCGGAGCGAGGAGGCGGACGGCCCGTCGGCCTCCGGCCAGAGCTCCGCGGCGATCGTGTCGCGCAGGCGCAGTCGCGGGTGGATGGCCAGCAGGCCGAGGAGCGCCTGGGCATGGCGTCCGGTCACGCGGATGAGCGTCCCCCCGGCGCGAATCTCGAGCCGACCCAGCAGCTGGATCGTCAGCGAGGCCGTCCCTGCCATGGCATGCCTCCCGACGGCGATCAGCGCCCGGCCCAGGTTCCCCCAGGGGCCGGGCGCTGCCGCCAGGTGGTCGCCGATGTCCCCCCAGGAGTCAGGCGACCGTCGCCCCCGGGACGGGCAACCCCTCGTCCGTCCCAGCCGACCGTGCCCCAAAGGACAGCGAGCCGACGCTGGCGATCGTCGTCGCGTACGCGACCGTCCGGTGAGCGTGGCGACGACAGCGCGGGTGTCGGCCAGCCGACACCATCCCCGCCGCTACACTGGCGCCCGTGCCGGATGCCGTCATCGCGTTCGACTTCGACCCGCTGCTGCAGGTCGGCAGCGGGTTCGTCCGCCTCGAGACGATCGGCGTCGCGGTCGCGATCTTCGCCGCCCTCGTGATCGCAGGAGGGATCGCCCGCCGGATGGGCCTCCGCGGCGACGACCTGCTGTTCGTCGTCCTCGGCGTCGTGCCGGGCGCCGTGATCGGCGGGCGGATCGGCTACGTCCTCCTGCACCCGACGTTCTTCGGGGCGGATCCCGGCCGGATCGTCGACCCGTCGGCCGGCAGCCTCGAGCTCACGCTCGGCGTCGTCGGCGGCGCCCTGACCGGGGCGATGGTCGCCGCACTGCTCGACAACCGGCCCGGCCGCTGGCTCCACCTCGCGACGATCCCGATGCTCGTCGTCGTCGCGCTCGGCAAGCTGTCGATGATCCTCGGCGGGTCCGGCCAGGGGCAGGCGACGTCCGGCGACGTGGCGACGCTCTATCTCGGCCCGGGGCCGTGGGGCTCGCTCGGGCCGAAGATCCCGTCCATCCCGTCGCAGCTCCTCGAAGGTGTGGGATCCGTCGCCCTGCTCATCGTGATGATCCTCGTGCTCGGGTCCGGGTTCGGCCGGCGGGCCGACGGACGGGCCTTCCTGCTGGCGCTTGCCGCCTGGGCGGGCGTCCGACTCGCGGTGGCCACGACGTGGCGGGACCGGGTGATCGTCGGCCCGTTCCGGGCGGAACAGCTGATCGACCTCGGGGTGATCGCCGGCTCGCTGGTGCTGTTCCTGCTCGTCGTGAGCCGCGCCAGGCCGGAGGCCACGGCGGAGTCCGCCGCGAGCTGAGGGTCGAGCGCGCCCTCGCGCGCTCGCGCGACGGTCCCGTGGGTCAGTCGCCGGCGGCGCGCGGCTCGATGGTCGCCGCGGTGCTGCCGGTGCCGCCCGCGGCGAGCGCCGAGGCGAGGCGTCGCTCCGCGGTCGCCTTGGCCTCGCGGACGGGCTCGTCGAGGACGGTCGCGGTCGCGGCCACGAGGCGGAGCGATGGGTGTCGTTCGTCGAGCCCGGGCTCCATCGCGGCCCGGACCGCCCGGAGGTAGGCGCGCGAGGCGAGCTCCCCGGTCGCGGCGAGCGTGACCTGCCAGCGCTCCGGCGCGACCCGTTCGACGCGGTCGGTCCCGCGGGCGGCGGCCCGCAGCTCGCGCTCGAGCGTCTCGGCGACCTCCGGATCGGTCGGACCGTCCTCCATCGAGGAGGCGAGCGCCACGAAGGCGACGGTCGTCGGCGCGGCGTCGGTGTCGGCGGCAGGCTCGCCGCCGGCGAGGAAGCTCTCGATCGAGCGATTGACCTTCTCGTGGTCGTCGTCGAGTGGCGGCAGGGAGAAGCGGCGACGGCGGGACGACTTTGCCGCGGCACCGGCGGTCGCGGCCGCGGGCGGGTTCGTGGTCTTCGTCGCCGCACGGCTGGCAGCCTCGACGGCAGCCGCCCGGCCCGCGCGCTTCGCCGGCGCCCTGCGGGCCTTCGCCCCCGTCCCGTCGCCGGCCGATTTCGTGACGGCGGCCGCGGTCTCGGTCGTGAGCGTGGGTCCCGGGTCTGGCATCGGGTCGGACTCCGGGGCGACCGGCGCGGACGTCGCCGTCGGCGCCGGTGTCGCCTGCGTCGGCCGTGCCACCCCGACTTCCGTGGTCGCCGACCGGTCCGCACGCGGCGCCGGGCTCGGACTCGCGGCTGACGGGTCGCGGGCCGGCATCAGGGAGCGCATCGCGAGGACGATCAGGACCGCGTTCGCGACGAGCACGAGGACGAACGCGGGCATGAGGAGATCCGGGTGCATGCGACCTCGGGGACGGCGATGGGGGGCCCGACGAGTCTAGCCCGGATCACGATCAGCCGGGCATCGGGCCGGGCTGCTCGAGCTGTCGCCGGATCACCAGGAGGGTCAGGTCGTCGGACGCCTCCGCGCCGTCGCGGAAGGCCTCGACGTCGGCGGTCACGGCTCCCACGACCTCCGAGGCGGACCGGGCCGCGAGGCTCCGCAGCA
>DATBPR010000475.1:0-2618 GCA_036561285.1 Candidatus Limnocylindrales bacterium
CGTCGCTCAGCTGGACGCTGGCGCCGACGACCGCGGACCCGTTCTTCCACGGCGCGGTGGAGGCTGTAACGGGCGCCGTGACCCGGTTGACGGTCGTCCCATCGCAGGTGGCGTCCTGACCGAACAGCTCGACCTGACCCCATGCGACTGACCTGCCCTGGGCCTGGATCACGGTGGCCCCGCCGCCCTCGAAGTGGCCGGCGGTCGTCTCGACGGTCTCGCCCGTATTCCAGTCATACGACTGGAAGGGCTGGCACGTGAACGACACCGTCACGTTCGCGATGAGCTTGGCCGTGACCGTGACCGACACGCCGGTGATGGTCGCGTCATGGGAGAAGGCCGGCTGGATGGGTGGCGCGCCGCCGGTCGTGTCGGCGAAGGTCGAGGCCGGCAGCGCGAGCCCGGCCGCCAGGATGCCCGTCGCGACGAGCGCCCGGAGCCCGCGGGAACGACGAAATGGATGCATTCGAGCCTCCAGCGAACCGGCGCCGACGAGGCGTCCTTTCGGTTCGGCTGGTTGACGCCCGGCCGGCCCGACCGTTGCAGCCCGCCGAGGGTTAGGCCTCCTCGCGCTCGACCGCGACCCGTGAGGCCGGCTCGAGGCGCGGCGGCGGAACGTCGGACACGTTCGGGACGAAGGACGCCGCGAGAGACGTTGCCGCTGCCAGCTCCTGGTCCTCGACGCTGAGGATCCCGAGCCGCCCGAGCGACGCCATCTCGTCGCGGATGTAGGTCTTGAGCATCTCCGGGCCGTCGGTGTTGATCGTGAAGCGGACCTCGTTGCGGCGGAGCGTGTCGAAGATCCAGCGGAACTCGTCCCAGCCGGAGACGACGCGGGTGTTGAGGTTCGAGCTCGGGCAGATCTCCAGGACGATGCCCCGCTCGCGGATCATCGACAGCGCCCGGGGGTCGTAGGCCGCCTTGACCCCGTGCCCGATCCGGTCCGGCTCGAGCAGCTCGACGACCCGGGCCACCTCGTCGACCGGCCCGGCCTCGCCGGTATGGACCGTCAGCCCGAGCCCGTACTGGCGGGCCCGCCGGTACAGCCGCCGGTAGTCGGCCACCCGGAAGGTCGCGCTCTCGGGCCCGGCGATGTCGACCCCGACGACGCCGCGATCCCGCCAGGCGATCGCCTTCTCCACGATGATCTCGTTGAGCTCGAACGGGAACGCCCGGTCGAGGCAGAAGATCAAGCCCGGCTTGACGGGATACTCGAGGCTCGCCCGGTCCATCCCGCGTGTCGCCGCCGCGATGATGTGGTCGAGGTCCTGCTCGCCGCCGCGGTTCCGCTTCATCGGGTTGAAGCGGAGCTCGGTCGTCGTGATGTTGTTCTTGCGGTAGGCGCCCCCGACGACCTCGTAGACCGCCCGCTCCACGGCGATCGGCGAGCTCTGGATCAGCTCCGTCCAGTGGAAGAGCTGGAGGTAGCCGTCGAAGCTCCGCGCCCGCCGCTCCGAGACCGTGATCGTGTCC
Source organism: Candidatus Limnocylindrales bacterium (assembly GCA_036561285.1). Classification (GTDB taxonomy): domain Bacteria; phylum Chloroflexota; class Limnocylindria; order Limnocylindrales; family CSP1-4; genus CF-46. Next base: position 1,474 of record DATBPR010000475.1, read on the forward strand.
CGGAACTCCCAGTAGTCGCGGGTCGGGAGCTTGATCCCCTGGGCGTGGGCGATGCTCCACATGATCGCCGGCGTCACCGCCCCGCCGAGATGGCAATGGAGCTCCGCGAGCGGGATCTTGCGGGAGAGCTGACGGGCCATCGCCCGAGGATAGCCCGGCGGACGCTCGCCGTGCCGCGCCGTTACGATGCGGCGATGGACCGACGTCAGGCGCTCGCCGTCTTCCGGGCCGTGACCGCGGTCGTCGTGATCGCCGCGATCGCGTACCAGGTCCTCCTGAACGTCGACAGCGGGCTGTTCCGGCCGCTGCGGTTCTTCGCCTTCTTCACGATCCTCAGCAACGGCTTCGCGGCGATCCTCTGGATCTGGCTCGCGGCGACCTGGCGGCGCGAGCGGACGAGAGCCGAGGACCTCCTCCGCGGGGCGGCGACCCTCTACCTCGTGGTGACGTTCATCGTCGTCGTCATCCTCCTGTCCGGCGCGGAGCTGCAGGTCGCCGACCCACGGGTCGACTTCATCGTCCACAAGGCCTTCCCCGTCCTGGTCGTCGTCGACTGGCTGGTCGATCCGCCGGAGACCGACCTCCGGATGCAGGACGTCGCGCTCTGGCTGATCTACCCGCTGATCTGGGTCGCCCTGACGCTGGTCCGCGGCGCGCTGGACGACTGGTATCCGTATCCGTTCCTCGATCCGGACCACGGCGGATACGGCTCCGTCGGCTATCACGTCCTCGCGATCTTCGCCGGCTTCCTGATCATCGCCGGGATCGTCGTCGCGCTGGGGGACTTCGGCCGGGATCGGCGGATCCGGCTCGCCCGGAGCCGGCCCGCCGTCGACGGCCAGGGCTGAGGCGGTCAGGCCGAGCGCGCCGCCTGCGTCGTGGCTGGTGTCCGGCCCAGCCCGGCGTCGTCGAGCAGGAGCTGCACCGGCCCGGGCGCGCGCGGTGAAGGCAGGATGCGCACCCGACGGCGGTCGGCGATCTCGAACCGCTCGCGGAGCTCGGTGACCTCGCGTCGGATCGGCTCCGTGGCGTCGCGGCCCAGGTAGGCGCCGCCGGCGTACAGCCGCTCGTAGCGCGGGACGAGCTCCGGCCAGTCCTCGCCGAGATGGGCGAGGAAGTGCTCCCGGGTTCCGGGGCGGAGGTGC
>DATBPR010000476.1:0-3258 GCA_036561285.1 Candidatus Limnocylindrales bacterium
CGTGGCGTAGCCGACGGCCTGGAGGGTGCCGCCTTCAACCTGGCCCTCGGCCAGGACGGGATGGATGACCCGGCCGACGTCATCCGCGGCGACGACACTCCGAACGGCGACTTCGCCGGTGTCCAGGTCGACGTCGACCTCGGCTACGGCCGACGCCCAACCGAAGGCGGGATAGGCGTCGCCGCGATAGGTCGTGTCGTCGAAGTCGACCCCCGGATAGGGCTCGAAGTGCTGGTCGATCCGGGTCGCCCCGTGGAGCCGGGCGTCGTCCCGGTAGACGTCGGCGAACGAGCCACCGGCCCCCGCGGTCCGGTCGCCGCTGCGGCTTTCGACTACCGCCCGCAGGCGCTGGCAGGCTTCGATGACCAGCCCGCCGACGACCATGGCGGTCCGCGAGGCGACCGTCGGCCCGCTGTCCGGGACGAGAGCCGTGTCGACCGCCGCCAGCTCGACGTCGTCGATCCCGACGCCCAGGGCCTCGGCCGCCATCTGGGGGAAGATCGTCTTCGTTCCCTGGCCCATCTCGGTTGAGCCGATCAGGACCCGGATCCGGCCGTCGGCGCCCAGCTCGACCGAGGCAACCGAGGCGAGGTGGACCTCGCCCGAGCCGGTGAAGCCCGCCCCATGCCAGGCAAGCGCCAGCCCGATCCCGTGGGCCGAGCTGGAGCGTCCGCCTGCCCCCGCGCCGGTCTGCCGCGCCGTCCGATCCGAGGCGGTGCGCGCCCGAACCCGTTCGAACTCGGCCGCCTCGGCGCCGCGGTTCAGGACCTCCTCGGCCGCGACGCTCTCGCGCAGGATCTGGCCGGTGGGCGTCTCGTCGCCGGGCCGGTACAGCCAGCGCCGGCGCAGCTCGAGGGGCGACTCGCCCAGGGCCTCGGCGATCCGGTTGACCTGCATCTCGGCGGCGAACTCGGTCTGGGGCGCACCGAAGCCCCGGAAAGCGCCGTTGGGCGGCGTGTTCGTGGCCATCGCCCGGGAGCGAATTCGGACGTTGGGACAGGCATACGGGCCACCCGAGTGGAGCGTGCCCCGCGACAGGACCACCGGGCTCAGGGTGCAGTACGCCCCGCCGTCCATGACGATTTCGATGTCCTGGGCGACGAGCCGGCCATCGGCTGACACGCCGCTCCGGTAACGGACGATCGCGGGGTGGCGCTTGGTGGTCGCGGCGATGTCCTCGTGGCGGTCGTAGATCATCCGGACCGGCCGATCGCAGGCACGGGCCAGGAGCGCGGCGTGGAGGGCGAGGATCGAGGGGTACTCCTCCTTGCCCCCGAAGCCGCCGCCCGTCTCGGCCTGGATCACCTGGGCCTGGGCGTCGCTCAGGAGGAGCGACCGGCGGAGCGCCTTGTGGACGTAGTAGGGGCACTGGAGCGAGCCGTGGACGGCCACCCCGCCGTCGTCGCGCGGCACGGCGATCATCGCGTTGTTCTCGATGTAGAGCTGCTCCTGGTGGCCGACCCGGTACTCGCCGTCGATCACCAGGCTGGCCGCGGCGAAGCCCGCCGCGACGTCGCCCGACTCGATCTCATAGTGGGCGAAGGCATGCTCGCTCAGGAGCGGGTCGAGGACCGGCGGCAGCGATTCGGTCCGGATCCGGACGTGGGTGACCGCCTCCTGGAGGAGGCCCCGATCGGGAGCGGCGACGAGGGCGATCGGCTCGGCGTGGTGGCGAATCTCCTCGGCGACCAGGATCGGCTGGTCGTCCTGGATCGAGTTCACGATGTTCGGGCCGGGGATGTCGGCGGCCGTCACGACCACCACCTTCGACCAGTCGAACGCCGGGTCGAGCTCGATCCCAAGGAGCCGGGCGTGGGCCTCGGTCGAGCGGATCGTCAGCCCGTACCAGGCGCCGGGGAACACCAGGTCGTCGGTGTACAGGGCGGTCCCGGTGAGCTTGGCCGGCCCCTCGCGCCGGAGCGGGCCGCGGGGCGTGGCCAACCCCCGGGTCGGGGCATCGGGACGCACGATGACCGGTGCAGCGGCGCGGCCCACGGTGTCCCGACTGGTCATCTTCGTGCGTTCATCCTGACGCCTGACGATGGGACCGGTGACGCGAGGCTGTCAAGCGCGGGGACCGTGCTCAGTGATCCAATTCCCAGACCTTCTCGCCCGCCTCGATTCGAAGCGAAAGCTGGTTGCGTTCGGGCGGCAGTGGGCAGGTAGCAAACGGGGAGAAGACACACGGCGGGTTGTAGGCCAAGTTGAAGTCGAGCTCCACCCCGTCGTCCGGGCGCACTGCGCCGGTTACCAGGAACCGTCCGGCGCCGTACGTTTCGTGCCCACTTGTCCCATCACGGAAGATCAGCCACAGATGACCCGGCTACGCCTCGAGGGCATCGAGGCGATATGGTCGGCCGCGGACCGTGAACTCGACGACGCCCGGCGATGGTTCATCGAGGATGTTGCCGACCACGTCCGGGACTGAGATCGTGGTTCCTGGTTTGGCCCTGATGAGCCGCCCTGGCAGCCGCCACCGGGGATCAATGTCGAAATACGGAAGTCCGGCGAAGCTGCGCAGCGCGGGCGCCGACGTGTCCTTGACTCGAAGGGCGACCCCTGCTTCGCCCCGGCGAATCAACACGAGTCGAAGGGACGCCAGCTCGAGCGTCGTGGGCGCATCGCCCTCGTCGTCGACGAGCTCGGTCCCATCATCAACCGGCCGGCCGTCGGCGGTCAGCGCGTCGCCCGGCGCCGGGTGGACGAACACTCGTCCGTCGGTCAACTCGAGCGTCCCGGCCATGGCGGGGACGTGGCCCTTCTCGGCATGCAGGACGATTTCGTTGAGGGGTCCAGCACCGAAGTGCTGTTCTCCCTCCTGCAGCCAGTAAAGACCGACAAGACTCAGCCAGCCGGTCGGATCGCGGAGGCGAGCCTCACGTCGATTCCGCTCGTCCTGGACCGCGGCGCGGTGGGCCGCGGCATCGTGCAGATGCAACTCGACCATCGGCGTGAGTTTAGAACCAGCTAGAGCAGCCAAGGACGCGGTCCTGCCTGCAGCTCCTACGGCGTGGCGTAGCATTCGGCCCGATGCCTGCCAGCCTGCCGGATCGGCCACCCTTCCGGCTCCGAGCCCGGATCTTGACTCCACTCGCCGCCGGCGGCACACGCTACGAGCCGGACGGGATGCTGAGCGTCGACGCGGCCGGCCGGATCGCCTCGATCGGCCCCTTCGAGGACACCGGGAACGGCGCGCACGACGCGGTTGCCGGCCCGGTCATCGACCTCCGGCCGTGGCTCCTCCTACCTGGGCTGATC
>DATBPR010000477.1:0-1854 GCA_036561285.1 Candidatus Limnocylindrales bacterium
ATCTCGAACACGACCTTCCCGAACCGGCTCGCCGTCGTCCTCGAGAAGGTCGACGACCTCCGCTACGGCGAGAACCCCCACCAGCGGGCCGCCTTCTACCGCGAGACGACCCACCGCAGCGGCACGCTCGCCGACGCCACCCAGCTCCGCGGCGACCGGCCGTCCTTCAACAACTACCTGGACCTGGACACCGCCTACCGGATCGCCCGCGACTTCACGACGCCCACGGTGGCGATCGTCAAGCACACCGACCCGGTCGGGGTCGCCACGTCGGACGAGCTCGTCGAGGCCTACCGCCACGCGCTGGAGACCGACGCCGTCTCGGCCTTCGGCGGGATCGTCGGCGTCAACCGCGAGCTCGACGGCGCGACCGCGCGGGAGATCGCGGCCAACAGCTACGAGGCGGTCGTCGCGCCGGCCTACAGCCAGGCGGCGCTGGGCATCCTGAAGCCGAAGGCCGGCCTCGAGATCCTCGCGGTCCCGCCGGACCCGACCGAGGGCATGCGCGACTACGGGATCGCCAACCTCGACTTCAAGCGCGTCGCCGGCGGCCTCCTCGTCGAGAGCATCGACCAGGTGGGTCTCGATCGAGCCCGCCTCCAGGTCGTGACGCGCCGCCGGCCGACGCTCGACGAGCTCAACGATCTCCTGTTCGCCTGGCGGACGGTCAGCCATGTCCGGTCGAACGCGATCGTCCTCGCCCGGAACGGGGCGACGGTCGGGATCGGAGCGGCCCAGGCCAGCCGCCAGGTCTCGGTCGAGATCGCGCTGCGGCGGGCGGGCGACCGGGCGAAGACCGCCGTGATGGCAAGTGACGCCTACTTCCCGTTCCCCGACGGGATCCAGATGGCCGCCGCCGCCGGGGTCACGGCGATCATCCAGCCGGGCGGCTCGATCCGCGACGAGATGGCGATCGAGGTCGCCGACCGGCACCACCTGGCGATGGTCTTCACGGGAACGCGCCACTTCCGGCACTGAGTTCGCCGCCAGCAGGCCCGTCCCCTTCGTCTGCCCGCGGAGGTTGAATGGAACAGCCCCTCGCGATGGAACAGCTCCTCGCGCTCGAGATGGTCCGGGTCACCGAGGCCGCGGCGCTGGCCTCGGCCCGCTTCATGGGGCGCGGCGAGAAGGACGAGGCCGACCGCGCCGCCGTCGAGGCCATGCGCCGGACGATGGACGAGATCGAGTTCGCCGGGCGGATCGTCATCGGCGAGGGCGAGCGCGACGAGGCCCCGATGCTCTGGATCGGCGAGCCGGTCGGGCGGCGGACCCCGCCGGGCGTCGAGGACAACCCCGCGATCGACATCGCGGTCGACCCGCTGGAGGGCACGAACCTCGTCGCCCACGGCCAGGCCGGCGCGATCACGGTCCTCGCGGCGTCCGAGAAGGGCGGCCTGGTCCATGCGCCGGACACGTACCTGGAGAAGCTCTGCGTCGGGCCGGTCGCGGCGGGCCGGGTCGACATCCGCCTGCCGCCTCGCGAGAACCTCGCCAGGATCGCGACGGAGCTCCGCCGGAGCATCGGCGACATCACCGTCGTGATCCTCGAGCGGCCCCGTCACGAGGCCCTGATCGAGGAGGTCCGCACGGCCGGGGCGCGGATCAAGCTGATCAGCGACGGCGACCTGTCGGCCGCGATCAGCTGCGCGGTCCAGGGGACCGGCGTCCACGCGGTCATGGGGATCGGCGGCGCGCCGGAGGGCGTCCTCACCGCCGCCGCCCTGCGCTGCCTCGGCGGCGAGATCCAGGCCCGCTTCCGCTATCGCTCGGAGGAGGAGCGCGCCCGCGGGGCCGCCATGGGCCACGGTGACGAGGAGCGGGTCTACTCGACGGAGGATCTCGCGTCGGGCGAGT
>DATBPR010000478.1:0-5701 GCA_036561285.1 Candidatus Limnocylindrales bacterium
CATCGCGAACTCGTCCATGTTCGTCTTGCCGAGGATCACGGCCCCGACGGCGCGGAGCCGCTCCGTGATGTGGGCGTCGTAGGGTGCGACATAGCCCTCCAGGATCCGCGAGCCGGCCGTGCACGGTCCGCCCTCGACGGAGATCAGGTCCTTCAACGCGATCGGGATCCCGAGCATCGGGTGCGCGTCCGCCTCACGGGCTCGCAGGCGGGCATCCGCCGCGTCGGCCTGGCGGAGGGCCCCGTCGCGATCGATCGTGAGCCACGCGTTCAGCGCGTGGTTTCCCGCCTCGGCGGCGTCGAGATGGGCTTCCGCGAGCTCGCGCGCGGTGACGTCGCCCGCGCGCAGCCGCGCCGCCATCTCGCGCGCGGTGAGGCGGGTCAGGTCCGCGGTCATCGGGGCGGTCACTCGGCGGCCAGGATCGCCGGCACGACGACGTAGCCGTCGACCGCGTCCGACGCGTTGGCAAGGACGGCCTCCACCGGCAGGGACGGGGTGACGACGTCGTCCCGGAGGATGTTCTCGAGCTCGATCGTCTGGGCCGTCGGCGGGATGTCCTCGGTGTTCAGCTCGGCGAGCTTCGCGTACTGATCGAGGATGTGGTTCAGCTGGCCTTCGAGGAGCGCCAGCTCGTCGGCGGTCAGGCCGAGACGGGCGAGGTGGGCGACGTGCTCGACGTCGGCACGGGACAGGCCGGACATGGGCCGATGATCGCATGGCGGACGGCCTGCGCGCCCGCGGGCCGGCGGCTTGGTACGCTCGACGGAGTCGCCGAGAGGAGCCCTGCCGATGCCCGAGACCGCCGACGTGATCCTTCGCCGCTTCGAGGAGCCCGACGAGGTCCGCGAGATGCCGTTCGGCCGGTTCGAGCTGATCACGGTCGGCGGGCAGACGATCGGCCGGGCGACCTACCTGCCCGGCTGGCGCTGGTCGGAGCATGTCGGACCCGGGCTTGGTCTCGAGCGCTGTCCGGTCGAGCACGTCGGGCTCGTCCTCTCCGGCACCGCAACGGCCGCGTTCGCCGACGGCCGGGTCGTCGAGCTGCGGGCCGGCGAGACCTTCTACATCCCGCCCGTTCCGCACGACAGCTGGGTCGTCGGCAACGAGCCCTACGTGTCGATCCACCTCGTCGGCGCCGAGCACTACGCCACCGACGACTGACGGACCCGACGTGATGGCCGGCCGCGTTCCGCGGCATGACACGGGAGATCCGGACCCAGGGTTTCGGACGTTTCCCATTCCGACCGGTCGGCCGCTGCTGCCCGACCGGTCCGTCCTGACGCCGTCCCTCGAGACCACGACCTCGTCCCGTCAGGCTGCCCCGGTGGAGATCGCATCGTCGTCCGTCCGCGGCCCGTTCGTCGTCGTGGGCCGCACGACGAGGGGGCCATGACGATCGCCAGCCTGCTGATCCGACCGATGTCCGCGGCCGACCCCGAACCGGCCGCCGACCTGCTCCGCCGAGGCGACTTCGGCGATCGCCTCGGCTTCTTCCACTGGGCGATCGGGCGCCCGACGATCCGGGCCTTCGTCGCCGAGGACGACGGCCGGATCATCGGGACCGGCGTCGCGTCGGCGCACGGCCATGCCGGCTGGGTGGGGGTGATCTACGTCGACCCGGCGTTCCGTGGCGGCGGGCTCGGGCGCCGGCTCACCCGGACGGTGATCGACCACCTCGAGGCGAACGGCGTCCGGTCGATGGTCCTGATCGCCTCCCCGATGGGACGGCCGGTGTACGAGCGCGAAGGGTTCACGGTCCTGGACCGGCAGGTCCGGTTCACGATCGACGGCCTCTCGCCGGCCGATACGCCGCCGGACCCGCGACTGCGGCCGTTCGCGCCGCGCGACCTGGCGGCAGTTCTGGAGCTGGACCGCGAGGTCACTGGCGAGGACCGCAGCAGCGTGCTCCGCGAGCTCGTCGAGCCCGTCTCGACGACCGTCGCCCTCGGGCCGGACGGCGGGGTGCGCGGGTTTCTCGTCCGGGCGCCCTGGCGCGGCGGGGCCGTGATCGCCCCGGATCCGGACGACGCCCTGAGGTTGCTTGAGCGACGCCGCCACTCGACGGGCGTCAGCGGCAAGGCCGGGGCCGGGGTCCTCGCGAGCAACGAGGCGGGCCGGGCGCGGCTGCGCGCCGCCGGCTGGGAGGAGGAGCTCGGCGGCGTCCGGATGATCCGCGGCGAGACCCTGGACTGGAACCCGGACGGGATCTGGGGCCAGCTGAACGGCGCGCTCGGATGACCCGGACCAGCGCCCGTCAGGCGCGGACCACCTTGAGCGGCGCCGCCCGACGGAGCAGCGCCTCGACCTCGTCGAAGTCGTTGTAGAGCTTCTTCCAGTCGAACTTGCGGGTCGAGCCGTCCAGGCCGACGATCTCGAGTCGCCCGTTGCCGAACCAGCCCCGCTTGAGACGCAGCGCCGTGACGGAGCCGAACGGGATCAGCTCCGCCGACGGGTCGTTGGCGAGCATCGCCTCCCGATCCGGGGCCGGCGCCTCCCGGTCAGGGGCGACGATCGCCTCGACCGCCACGCGGCCGGCCCGGAAGACGCCGGCCTCGGCCATCGTCCGCACCGCCGAGCGGAGGGACCCCCGAGCGACGACGATCCCGTCGTCGAACACGACCAGGTCAAGCATCGCGCGAGCGGTGCTGATATTGCGGATGACTCCGATGGGCTCGCTCATCTCCCCTCCGTCGTGAGCATTGCCCGGTACGCAAGCGCGAGCCGAGTCTCGGCCGCCTGGCGGATCAGCGGCTGGTAGAGGCTCAGGACGTCCCGTCCCACCGCCTCGATCGTCTCGGCCCGGTCGCCGATGCGCAGCGTTGCGGTGACCCTGGCAGCGTCATCGCCGACGAGGAGCTCGACGTCGTCGACGACCATCGCCGGTCCGACGACGTGCTCCAGGTCCTCGGTGATCCGCGCGGCGAACCGCTCCTCGGCGTCGTTCATGGCTCCTCTCCACTGAGCAGCCGCCGGAACCCATCGGCGTCCAGGATCGGGATCTCCAGCTGCTCCGCCTTGGTCAGCTTCGATCCGGCACCCGGGCCGGCGACGACGTAGTCGGTCTTCTTCGAGACGGAGCCCCCGGGCTTGCCGCCGGCGTCGCGGACCGCCTGCTCCGCCTCCTCGCGCGAGAAGCCTTCGATCGACCCGGTCACGACGACGGTCTTGCCGGCCAGCGGACCCTCGGGAGCCGAGAAGGCGCCGGCCGGACGCGGCGCAGGCAGCTCGGCCTCGACACCGGCCTCGTCGAGATCGGCGAGGGCGCCCTCCCCGGGCCCGTCCGGCCCGAACCAGGCTGCGAGCGCCGCCGAGACGGTCGGCCCCACGCCTTCGACCTCGGCGAACCGCTCCGGGCTGTCGGTGGCGATCTCCCGGAGCCGTTCGCCGGCCCGGGTGAGCCAGCCCCGACCCGGCGGCATGTCACCGACCTCGGCGACCAGCCACGGGGCCAGCTCGATCGCCGTCGTCCAGCCGACCTGGGGGATGCCAAGGGCCGCGATGATCCGCTCGAGCGGCCGGCGCCGCGACTTCTCGATCGCCCGGTGGAGGTTCTCCGCGCTCTTCCGGCCGAACCGGTCGAGCCCCTCGAGGTCCTCCACGGACAGCCGGTAGAAATCGCCGCGCGTCTTCACCAGGCCGGTCTGGAGGAGCTGCTCGAGGACCTTCCAGCCGGCCCCTTCGATGTCCATCGCGCCGACGAAGTGCCCGAATTCCTGGGACACCCGTGCCGGGCAGGCGGGGTTCGGGCAGTAGTGGCGGACCGCCCCCTCGTCCTGGACGATCGGCGTGTCGCAGACAGGGCAGCGTTCCGGCATGTCCCATTCCCGCTCCGCGCCCGTCCGCCGTTCGACGATGGGCCGGACGACCTCCGGGATGACGTCCCCCGCCTTCTGGAGGACGACGTGGTCGCCGACCCGGATGTCCTTGCGGCGGAGCTCGTCGAGGTTGTGGAGGGTCGCCCTCGTGACGGTCGATCCGGCGACCTTGACCGCGGCCAGATGCGCCACCGGCGTGAGGGTGCCGGTCCGGCCGACGTAGGCGACGATGTCCTCGAGGACCGTCTCGACCTGCTCCGGCGGGAACTTGAAGGCGATCGCCCAGCGGGGGGCGCGGCTGACGATCCCCAGCCGCTCCTGCTGGTCGAACCGGTCGACCTTGACGACGACGCCGTCGGTCTCGTACGGGAGGCGGTGGCGCTCCTCCCGCCACGCCTCGGTGAACGCGATGACCCCCTCGATGTCCAGGCCAGCATCCCGGTTCGGGTTGACCGCGAACCCGAGGCCCTCCAGGCGATCCAACGCCCCCGACTGGCTGGCCGTCCCGGATGCCTGGCCCTCGTCCTCGATCAGCTGGTACGACCAGGTGCTGAGCTGGCGGCTCGCGGTGACCGCCGGGTCCTTCTGGCGGAGGGAGCCTGCGCCGGAGTTCCGCGGGTTCGCATAGAGCGGGAGGCCCTGCTCCTCGCGCTCCCCGTTGATCCGGGCGAACTCGCTCTTGGGCATGTAGACCTCGCCGCGAGCGTCGAGCGAGACGGGCTCGCGGAGACGGCCGGGCACGGCGGTGATCGTTCGGAGGTTCGCGGTCACGTCTTCGCCGGTCGCCCCGTCGCCGCGGGTCGCGCCCTGGACGAACCGTCCGCGCTCGTAGCGGAGGGTGATCGCGAGGCCGTCGATCTTCAGCTCGGCGACATAGGTCAGGTCGGGCGCCGGCTCGGGGGCGGCGGGCAGCCCGAGCCCGCGACGAACTCGGGTGTCGAACGCCCGGAGCTCGTCGTGGCTGAACGCGTTGGAGAGCGAGAGCATCGGCCGGCGATGGCGGACCTCGTCGAAGGTCCCCGCAAGCTGCGCGCCGACCCGCTGCGTCGGCGACGCCGGCGTGACGAGCGCGGGAAACGCCGCCTCCAGCGCGACGAGCCGGCGGAACAGCTCGTCGTACTCGGCGTCGGTCAGGAGGGGCGCATCGGCCTCGTAGTACGCCTGGTTGGCCGCCTCGATCTGCGCGGCCAGCTCGGTGTGCCGGGCGGCCGCGGCACCCTCGTCGAGCGCAGCAGCCTCGGCGATCAGGGCCGGGTCGACGGGCAGGCTGTCCAGCCCGAGCGCGGTCTCCGTCGCGTCGGCGGTCTCGAGATCGGTCATCCTCGACAGGATACGAAGTGCGGCCCGACAGGCGTCGGATCGGTTGTCGCGGACGCCATTTGTGTTAGGCTCGAACAAACCCCGGAACCGGAGGGTCGGCGGCCCGGACTCGTCGCCGGCGATCGGAGGATCCCGACGTGACGGACCAGTTCTTCCCCACCGTGCCGGGCCGGATCCCGTTCGGCGGCCTCGAGGCGACCGATCCCCTCGCCTTCCGGGTCTACCAGCCCGACCGGGTCGTGCTCGGCAAGCGGATGGAGGACCACCTTCGCATCGGCGTGTGCCTGTGGCATTCGTTCGCCTGGGACGGCCGCGACATGTTCGGGATCGGGACGCTGGACCGTCCATGGCTCGACCCGGGTGCCGAGCCGATGGCCGCCGCCCGCCAGAAGATGGCCGTCGCCTTCGAGTTCATCGGGAAGCTCGGGACCCCGTGGTACTGCTTCCACGATCGCGACGTCGCGCCGGAGGGCGCGTCCTTCGCGGAGTTCCGCGACAACCTCGACGCGCTGACCGACGACGCGCTCGGATACCAGGAGCGGACGGGCGCCCGGCTCCTCTGGGGC
>DATBPR010000479.1:0-2133 GCA_036561285.1 Candidatus Limnocylindrales bacterium
CTTCCAGACGAAATGGCGGGACGAGCCGCGCGCCCGCGCCGGCTTGATCCGGGTCCGCGAGTTCGTCATGAAGGATGCCTACAGCTGCGACCGCGACGAGGCCGGCCTCGACGCCAGCTACCAGCTCCAGAACGACGCCTACGTCCGGACATTCGAGCGGCTCGGGCTGAAGACCGTGGCCGTCGACAGCGACGTCGGCATCATGGGCGGGACCGAGGCGCGTGAGTTCATGGTCCTCAACCCGGCCGGCGAGGATGTCCTCGTCCTGTGCGAAGCGTGCGGCTATGCGGCCAACCGCCAGGTCGCCCGCATCGAGCGTCCGGCGGCCGCGACCGAGGAGCCCGGAGCCCTCGATGAGGTCGCCACGCCAGGCACGACGACGATCGCGAGCCTGGCGGCGTTCCTCGAGATTCCCGAGACGCGAACGGCCAAGGCCGCGTTCTTCCTAACGGGCGACGGCCGTCTTGTGACCGCGATCGTGCGCGGCGATCTCGACGTGAACGAGACGAAGCTCTCGAACGCCGTCGGCGCCAGCACCGGCATCCGGCCGGCGACCGTCGAAGAGATCAAGGCGGCCGGGATGGAGCCCGGCTACGGGTCGCCGATCGGGGCCCACGACACGGTCGTCGTCGTCGACGAGCTGGTCGCGCGTTCGCCCAACCTCGTCGCGGGCGCCAACAAGGAGGGGATCCACTACCGCAACGTGAACGTCGGTCGCGACTTCACCCCGGACATGACGGCCGACATCACGAACGCCCGCGAAGGCGATCCGTGCCCGACCTGCGGCAAGCCCGTGATCCTCCGCAACGGGATCGAGGTCGGCAACATCTTCAAGCTCGGAACGAAGTTCAGCGACGCCGCCGGCGCCACCTACCTCGGCGAAGACGGCAAGGAGCATCCAATCGTCATGGGCTCCTACGGGATCGGGGTGGGCCGGAACGTGGCCTGCATCGTCGAGGAGCACCACGACGAGAAGGGGATCGCCTGGCCCGAGGAGGTCGCGCCCTACGCGGCCCACCTGGTCGCGATCGGGGCGAACAAGGACCCGCGCGTCACAGAGGTCGCCGAGCGGCTGCACCAGGTCGGCGAGGACGCCGGCTACTGGCGGCACATCCTCTATGACGACCGCGACGAATCGCCCGGCGTGAAGTTCACCGACGCCGAGCTGCTCGGGATGCCGTGGATCCTGACGGTCTCGCCCCGGTCGCTGGCCGCGGGCGGGGTCGAGGTCACGAACCGGGCGACCGGGGAGCGGTCCACTCGACCCGTCGAGGAGGTCGAGGCGCTGATCCGCGGCGCCTAGCGCTCGGCGCCCGATACGATGGCCGGCGATGCCGGCCCGACCGATGCTCCCGGCCGACGACCTCTACGCCCGACTCGAGGTGCCCGCCGACGCGTCGTTCGAGGCGATCGAGGTCGCCTGGCGGGCGCTCCTCAAGCAGCACCATCCGGACGTCGCCGGTGGCGGCGCCGACGCCGACAACCGGGCGAAGCGGATCAACGTCGCCCACGACTGGCTGTCCGACCCCGACCTGCGCGCCCGGTACGACCGTGAGCGGCTCGCTCGCTCCGGCCGCACGAGCGCCCGCCACGACGGAGCCGGCCGAGCCGGCGCCCGCGACGGTGCCTGGACGCCGCCGGCCGACGGCACTCGCCGCGGCAGGGCCGGCGCCGCGACCCCACCGCTCCGACGTCGTCCCGCCGACGCGGAGGAGGCCCTGGTCCGACATCTCGAACGCGTCGAGCGGCTGACGCCGACAGAGATCGACCGGCTGGGCCTCGCCGAGACGCCGCCGATCGCGTTCGTCGCCTCGATCGCCCGGTTCCTGCCGCCGGACCTGTTGGCCCGGGTCGAGGCGGTCGAGGGGCGCGTCCACGAGCGGCTGCCGCGCTCCGTCCGCTGGAACCCCGGGGTTCGCGACTCGGCCGTCGGTTATGGGCAGGAGATCGTCCTCGCCGCGTTCCTCGACGAGCACCTGTCCGGCGACTTCCGCGAGAGGGTTCGCGAGCGCCTGACCCGTGGCTGGACCGCGGCGGTCGACCAGCCGCGCTATGGGCCCAACACCCCGGCGGTCGTGCGGGCGATCGACCGCATCCCGGCGCTCTCCGCCGACGAGCTGCGGCGGATCGCCG
>DATBPR010000480.1:0-5169 GCA_036561285.1 Candidatus Limnocylindrales bacterium
TCGCCAGATGGCGGGCGAGGACGTTCGAGACCTGGCGCGTGTCGAGGCTCGCCGCGAGCTCCGCCGACACGTCGAGGAGGAGGCGCAGCTCGCCGGCCAGCGCGTCGCTCCGGGCGAGGTTCCGGGCGGACTCGAGGGCGGTGGCGGCGAGGTCGGCGAGGATCGACAGCAGCCGGAGGTCGTGCCGGTCGAACTGGTTCAGGCCGAGCTTCGAGAGGGTGATCACGCCGACGACGACGTCGTCGTAGCGCATCGGGACGACGAGCATGGATTCGTCGACGTCGTCGGTGCCCGGGATCGAGGCGCCCCGGGGGTCGACGTTCGCGTCCGGGACGAGGAGCGGCTCGCCGTGCAGACCCACCCAGCCGGTGAAGCCGAAGCCGAGCGTGGTCCGGAGGAGGTCGAGGTCGACCTCGGCGTAGGCGCCGACCCGGCCCTCGAACGCGATCGGGACCAGCTGGTCGGGCGGCTCGAGGACGTAGACCCGGGCGTTGTGGTAGTCGATGATGCGGCCGGTCTCCTCGACGACGGCACGACCGACCGCCTCCCGCCCGTCGGCGCGACTCAGGCGAGCCGCTGCGGCCTGGAGGACCTCGAGCTGGCGGCCGAAGAGATCGGCGGCGGCGGACCCGTCCAGGACAGGCCCGGCGCGGCCTGCCGCCGGGTGCGCGGCCGCTCGCAGGCCCGCGCCGGCACGCGGGCGCGGAGGCCTGCTGGGCGGATGCGCGCTCATGCCGTCAACGGTCCCACGTGCGGGCGTCGGCCCGAGGGGTCCCGACGTACCGCGAACGACGGTCGAACGTACGGGCCTCGCCCGGACCCTTGCGCCACCGATCGGCCGGTCAGGTCGAGGCGCGCTCCCGCTCGCGGCCCGCCGGCCGGGCAGGTGGCTTTCGATTCGGCTCCCCGCCCCGGACCACGGGATGGCCGGCGGCCTTCCAGGCCGGCACGCCGCTCGCGACCCACGACACGTTCTGGAACCCGTTGGTCCGGAGGATCGACGCGGCGACGCTCGCCCGCAGGCCCGAGGCGCAGATGGTCGCGATGGGCCGATCGAGCGGGAGCTCGGCGAGCCGGTCGGGGAGCGAGCCCGCCGTGATCAGGATGCTGCCCGGGACGTGTCCCATCTCGTACTCGTTGGCCTGCCGGACGTCGATGACGAGGGGCGCCCCCGCGCCGCCGCCGGCGAGCCGCCCGGCGAGCTGGTCGACGTTCAGCCGGCCGCTGGATTCGAGCGGTCCGCCGCCGTCGGCCCACGTCCCGAACCCGCCGCGGAGGTGGCCGAGGATCGCGCCCTCGGCACCGATCCGGAGGGCCTGGCGGATCGCCTCGTCCCAGTCGGACGATCGCTCGAGGATCAGGACCAGCGACCGCTCGGGGTCGACGACCCAGCCCAGCCAGGTCCCGAAGGCCGGCCCGAGCGGGATCGACTGCGACCCGGGCGCATGCGAGACCGCGTGCTCGGCCGGGCGCCGGAGATCGAGAAGCAGAGCGCCGGCCGCGATCGCGCGCCGCGTCTCCTCGAGGTCGAGCGGCCGCGGCTCCGGGACGCGCCCACCGAGGAGGGCCGGCCCCGCCTGGTTCGTCGGACGCATCCGGGCGAAGTACCGCGGAACCGCCGGCTGGCCGCGGAGGAGACGCCGGACGAACGCCTCCACGTCGGCTGCATGGAGGAGCTGGTTGTGCCGCTTCTCGTAGCCGATCGTCGAGGTCGGCGTCGAGGCGATGTCCGTCGCGCACAACGAGCCCGCGCCGTGCGTCGGGTGCACCGCGACGTGGTCGTCGTGGGCGAGGACGACCTCGTGGAGCGAGCGGTACATCGCGCGGGCGTACGGATCGGCGTGCTCCAGGCCGAGCAGGTCGGTCCGGCCGACTGCGCCGACGAGGAGGGATCCCCCGGTGAGGAGCACTGCCGGGTCCTGGCCGCGGCTGGTATCCGCCACCGCGTAGGCGACGTGCTCCGGCGTGTGCCCCGGCGTGTCGAGGGCGGTGAAGCGGAGCGGGCCGACGTCGAACGTCTCGCCGTCGCGGACGGGTCCGTGGTCGTGGGCGAGCTGCGCGCCCGCGCCGATGACATGACGTGCGCCGGTCAGCGCCGCCAGCTCGCGCCCGCCCGAGACGTAGTCGTTGTGGAGGTGCGTCTCGACGACGTGGGTGATCCGGAGATCGGCCTCGCGCGCGGCGTCGAGGTAGACGTCGACGTCCCGGCGCGGGTCCACGATCGCGGCGGCGCCGCTCGTCTCGTCGGCGACGAGCGTCGACAGATGCCCCAGCCCCTCGACCCGGAACGTGCGGAGCAGCATGCCGCCTACATCATCACCAGGCCGCCATCGACCGCGAGCACCTGCCCGGTGATGAACGCGGCCTCGTCGCTGACGAGGAACGCCACGGCGGACGCGATCTCGTCGACCCTGGCGAACCGGCCAAGCGGCGTGCGTGCCGTAATCTCGGCCTGGAGGGCCTCGGGCAGGTCCTGGGTCAGCTCGGTGAGGACGAAGCCCGGCGCCACGGCGTTGCAGGTGATCGAGCGCGAGGCGAGCTCGCGGGCCGTCGCCTTCGTCAGGCCGATCAGCCCGGCCTTCGCCGACGAGTAGTTCGCCTGGCCCATCTGGCCGGCCTGGCCGCTGACCGACGTGATGTTCACGATCCGGCCACTGCGCGCCTTCAGCATCGGCCGGGTGACGGCCTTGGTCATGTAGAACGCCCCGAACAGGTTCGTCTCGAGCACCTCGCGGAATGCCTCCGGGCTCATCCGCATGATCAGGTCGTCGCGGGTGATGCCAGCGTTGTTGACGAGGATGTCGACCTTGCCCCACCCGTCGACGACCGACTTGACGACGCCCTCGGCGGCGTCCGGGTCCGTCGCGTTGGCCTGGATCGCGATCGCCCGCCGGCCGAGCGCCGTCAGCTCGGCGGTGCAGGCCTCGGCCGCCGCCTCGTTGCCGCGGTAGGTGAAGGCGACGTCGGCGCCCTGGGTCGCGAGCCGGTTCGCGATAGCCCGCCCGATGCCGCGCGAGCCGCCCGTCACGAGCGCGGTCTTGCCACTCAGGTCGATCACCCGTCCGTCCCTCCTTCGATCGTGCTGAGGGTACGCGCTCGGATCGGCGACGGCGGCGCCGCCGCGGTCAGCGGCCGACGGTCGCGGGACGCGGAGCGTGGTCCGGCTCGCCTGGGGCGACGTCGTCGGGAACATCGATCGAGCCGGGCTGACCCATCAGCGAGGTGAGCGCGTCGGGGATCGGGTCGACCGAATCCCAATCGACCGGCAGCCGGACGTGGACGTCCTCCGGCCGGATCGCGTCGTCGGCGGTCAGGCCGCGGGCCGGGTCGGCAGTCCACTCGATCGTCACGGCGCCGCTCGTGAAGCCGGCCCCGAACGCCACGATCGTCACGTTGTCCCCGACCTTCACGCAGCCCTCGTTCACGGCCTCGGCGAGGGCGATCGGGACCGACGCCGCCGAGGTGTTCCCGTACTTGTCGAGGTTGATGAACATCTTGTCCATCGGCAGGTCGAGGCCCTTCGCGACGGCCTCGATGATCCGGACGTTCGCCTGGTGCGGGATGAACAGGTCGACGTCGGCCGGCGAGAGGCCGGATTTGCGGATCGACTCGAGCGCCGTCGTCGCCATCGTCTTCGTCGCGAACCGGTAGGTCTGGTTGCCCTCCATCCGGACGTAGTGCTCGCCGCGGGCGATCGTCTCGGCCGAGGGCGGGCTCTTCGAGCCGCCCGCGGGCAGCCAGATCATGTAGGCGCCCTGCGGCTCGGTCGTCATCTCGACGCCCAGCGCACCGCCCGGCTCCTCGCTGGCGCTCAGCACGACCGCGCCGGCCCCGTCGCCGAAGAGGATGCAGGTGCTCCGGTCCGTGTAGTCGAGGAACCGGGTCAGCAGCTCCGAGCCGATGACGAGGACGTGCTTCGCGAGACCGGCCTGGATGTAGGCCTGGGCGGTGGCGAAGCCGTAGACGAAGCCGGAGCACGCGGCCATCACGTCGAACGCAGTCGCCTTCGTGTTGCCGATCGCCTCCTTGACCAGGGCGGCGGTCGACGGCATCCAGTAGTCGGGTGTCAACGTCGCGAGCAGGATCAGGTCGATCTCGTCGGGCCGGATCCCGGCGGTATGGATGGCGCGCAATCCTGCGACGGCCCCCATCGACGCCGTCGTCTCGTTCGCCGCGGCGACCCGTCGCTCGCGGATCCCGGTGCGGGTCCGGATCCACTCGTCGGACGTGTCGACCATCTTCTCGAGGTCGGCGTTCGTGAGGACCTGGGCGGGCGCATAGCGGCCCCAGCCCGTGACGTGGGCGCGGATCGGGCCGGTGCTCGGGGCGTCGTTCACAGCGGTTCCACCTCGATGAGCGGCTGCTTCGCCTTCACGAGCGCGCCGTTCTCCGGGACGACCCGGACGACGCGCCCGGCAAGGTCCGACTTGATCTCGTTGAACAGCTTCATCGCCTCGATCAGCCCGATCACCTGGCCGACGGCGACCTCGCGGCCGGCCGCGACGAACGGCGCCGAGCCCGGAGCCGGCGAGCCGTACCAGACGCCTGTGAGCGGCGCGTTCACCGACGGCCGGCTCTGGGCCGCCGTCGCCGCGCTCGCGCCAGCCGCGTCCGAGGCCCCGCTGGCGCCGGCCGTCGCGCGGCCGTCGCCGGCAGCTGCGGGGGCCGCCGCCACCGCGACCGGGGCGATGGCCGCTGCCTTGCGCAGGACGAGCCGCGTCCCGCCGGATTCCACCGCGAGCTCCGACAGGTCGCTCCGGTCGAGGAGCGTTCCAAGCCGGTCCACGAGGGCGAGCAACGAGGCGTCGCCGGCATCGAGGGCCGGACCGCCCATCCGCTCGTCGCCGCCACCGTCGATCGAGGCGGGGGCGTCCCCGGCGGGATCGTCCGGCACGGGAAATGCGTCCGCCGGCTCGGCTCCGTCGCCGCCGGACATCGCCGCGGGGTCGTCGGTCATTCGGCCCACCGCCGGAAGATCAGGGCGGTGTTCTGGCCGCCGAACCCGAACGAGTTCGAGAGGGCGAGCGGCACGTCGTGACTCCGCGCGACGTTCGGCGTCAGGTCGAGCCCCTCCCCTTCCGGGTCGACGTCGTGGAGATTGATCGTCGGCGGGACGCAGCCCTCGCGCATCGTCTGGATCGTGACGATCGCCTCGATGGCGCCCGCGGC
>DATBPR010000481.1:0-8945 GCA_036561285.1 Candidatus Limnocylindrales bacterium
TGAAGGTCACGGTCACGGATCTGCCGGTCTCCCGCTGCGTGTCGACGATGCCCTTCAACCTGGCGAGGTCGATCGTCATCGGCTTTTCCGTGATGACGTCACAGCCGGCCCGCAGCGCCCGGACGATGTAGGCGTCGTGCAGGTAGTCGGGTGTCGTCACGATGATCGTGTCGGGTCGTCGCTCGGCGATCATCCGATCGAACTCGTCGGCCGGATAGACGCCGACGGCCCGTCCACGGGCGCGCGGGACCCGGGACGCGGCGAGCTCCAGTCGCAGTCGGTTGCTGTCGCAGAGCGCGACGAGCTCGTTCGAGGCGTCGATTGGATGGTCGACCAACGCCTCGCGATACATCGCGTGCCGTGATCCGGTCCCGACGATCGCGTATCTCACGTCGCGGTCTCCGGCCGGAGCTCGCGCTGAAGGAAGGCCATGACCTTCTGATGCATCTCCGGCGTCTCGCGGTGCTCGACCCCGGCCTGCACGAACACCTCGAGGGCATCCGCTGCTCCCGCGGCCTCGTACATCGGCCGGGTCACGGCGAGGGCCCGGTCGATGCTCGGCGGCGGCGTGAGCTCGTCATCCTCGCCCAGGCAGATGAGCTGCGGGCGAGGCGCGACCATGCCCGCGATCTCCCCGGTCGAGGTCTGCCGCAGCATTCCCGGCACGAGCAGGTAGATGCCGTGGTGGTCGTGGGCGCCGAGCTCGACGAGCGTCGCGTAGTCCGCGTAACAGCAGAGGTGCGCGACGGCCCGGATCCTGGGGTCGAGGGCCGCATGCCAGTAGGCCAGCGTGGATCCCAGCGAGATTCCGAACGCCCCGATGCGCCCCGGGTCGACATCGTCGCGCGACGAGAGATAGGTCAGTGCCGCGGCCTGTTCCGACACCATCTGGCCGATCAGCGACGTGCCGTACCAGATGTGGGCCTTGGCGGCCGCGCTCTCTTCCACCTGGTCCCGATCGCCGAACGTCGGCATGTCCATGCAGAGCGAGACGTAGCCGGCGCGGGCGAGGAGCGGGCCGAAGGGACTCAGCAGATACGAGCGTCCGTCCATCAGCTCGTTCGCGCCGATCTCGTGCCGCCCACCGTGCGAGTGCCCGTAGAGGATCGCCGGGCGGCGACCGACGCCTCGCGCGGGTCGCGTCAGGAAGGCGCGGACCGCGACGCCCTCGATGTCGAGCGTCAGACGTTCGAACACGTAGCCTTCCCGGGTCGCCGCCTCGGTCGAGACGAGCGTGATCGCCGGTTCGCGGAACGACAGGAGCGACGCGAGCTCCTCGCGGGTGATCGCCAATCTGGCTCCCATGCGCTGCACCCCGCTCCATGACGACGGATCGCGATTGAACCAACGATGGACCATCGCCGCATGGCGGGCATGCAACGCCGTCCGTGATGTGTGATACATTACCAGTGTGGATGCATCGCCGCTGAGCACCGTCGTCGCCGTGCCGCCGACGCCCTTTCTCGAGGACGGGGCTCTCGACGAGGCCGCGTTCGCGTCCGTGCTGGCTCGAGCGATCGATGGCGGGCTGCGTGCCGTCACGATCGCCGGGAACACGGGCGAGTTCGGCGCGTTGTCCGCGCCGGAGATCGAGCGACTGATCGAGATCGCCACGGGAGTGCTGAAGCAGGACGCGGTCCTGCTGGTCGGCACGGGCGGGGACCTGCCCACGGCTGGGCGGGTGGCGTCGAAGGCGGCAGCGGCCGGGGCGTTCGGAGTGATGATTCACGAGCCCGCCGGGCCGTTCCGATCACCCGAAGGCTGGATCCGGTATCACGCGGAGCTTGCGGCCGTCGTTCCCGATCTCGCCGTCGTGCCGTACGTCCGCGACGCGACCATCCGGCCCGAAGACCTGCGTGCGTTGGTCGCTGCGGCGCCCAACGTCGTTGCGGTCAAGTACGCGGTCCCGGATCCGGTCCGGTTCGCCGAGATCGTCACCCGCGGACCGCGGCTGCTCTGGATCTGTGGGCTCGCGGAGCGCTGGGCGCCGTTCTTCTGGCCTGCCGGGGCAGCAGCGTTCACCTCCGGCCTGGCACTCGTCGAGCCACGCCTCTCCCTGGAGCTCCTGGAGCACCTCCGAGGTCAGCGGCTGTCCGCAGCCCTGGCGACCTGGTCGCTCGTCGCGCCGTTCGAGGCACTGCGCGCGCGCAACCAGGGTGCGGCCAACGTCCCGGCGATCAAGGAGGCGCTCGCGCTGCGGATCGGCATCGGGCGGACCGTGCGGCCACCGATCTCGGAGCTCGGCTCCGAGGACCGTCGCGAGGTCAGCCGGATCCTGGCCTCGTGGGACGACCGAGCCGGGAGCGCCGTCGCATGAAGATCGCCCGGCTACGGCTCCACCCCGTGCGGGTCACCCGCGAGACCGGCGTTGCCAATGAGCACGTGATCGTCGAGATCGAGACCGATGACGGGGTGCCCGGGTGGGGCGAGATGAGCGACCTCTCACATCTCCCGCTCTATCAATTCGACCTGGCCCAGCTCGAGTCCACGCTCTCGGAGATCCTGGTCGGCGCGGATCCCCGGGAGCTGAACCAGATCGAGCGAAAGCTGACGGGCTTCTATCCCGACGAAGGCCACATGTACAGCCGGTCCGGGCTCGTGCGCCAGGGCGTCGAGCTGGCCCTCTACGACTGCCTCGGTCGGGCGGACGGAGTGCCGGTCAATCGCCTCCTGGGCGGCGCGCTCCGCGATCGAATCGCCGTGTGCTACCCGGTGTTCCGTCTCCGCGCAACCGACCAGGCGCCGGCGGCGCTCGATCGGGTCGACGAGAAGCTCCGCCAGGGCTTCGACGTCATCCGGTTCTACGTCGGGACCAATCCCGAGGCCGATCTGGGGTTCATGGCGGGCTTCGCGGACCGGTTCGCCGGCCGGGTCCGGATCAAGTCGCTCGACTTCTCCAACCTCCTCGGCTGGCGCGAGGCGCTCCAGGCGACCGAGCGCCTCACCGCCATCACGGAGGTGATGCTGGTCGAGAGCGTCGCGCTCCGGGGCGACATCGAGGGGCTCGCCGAGTTCCGGCGACGGAGCGTGCTCCCGGTCTCGGAGCACGCGCACGGACAGCGACACGCCTGGCAGCTCCTGCACCTCGGTGCGGTCGACATCCTGAACCTGTCGCCCTACGTCCTGGGCGGCATGCGCCCGACGATCCGGGCGGCGGCGATGGCGGAGGCCGCCGGAGCGAGCGTCCTGCTCGGCACGACGCAGGAGCTCGGCCTCGGGACGGCGGCCGTCGCCCATGTCGGCGCCGTCTTGCCGGCGCTCCCGTTCCCGAGCGACAACGTCGGACCGCGTCTCTACACCGCGGACGTCGCGACACCCCCCGTCGAATACGTCGACGGTCACCTGGTCGTCCCGACCGGTCCGGGGCTTGGTCCGTCGGTCGATCCGACCCTGCTCGAGAGCCTCCACTCCAACGGCGATTGGAGCTTCGGGCTCGACCTCGCGGGTGCCGTCGACCGGACGACCCCGTCGTGAGCCGATCGCGCGATTCGACGTAGCCGGAACCGCAGGAGCATCCGCGGACAGGAGCAAGGAGCGTGGATCATGACCGCCATCGAAGAAGCCGTCGCCGCAGTCGAGCCCTTCGACGTCCCCGACCCGGCGTCGACGCTCACGCCCATGCAGGAGTACCTGTTCGACCTGAACGGCTACCTGGTCCTGCGGGGCGCGATCAGCGCCGATGACGTCGCCGAAATGAACGCCACCTACGACGCGATGGCCGCCGCCAACATCGACGGGACGGGCTGGTTCGGACGGGTCGCGGTGAACAACGTCGGCCGCCAGGAGGGAATGATCTTCGAGCAGCTCTACGAGGCTGGTCCCGTCTGGGAGAAGCTCGTCGACCACCCGGCCTGGTTCCACAAGGTCGCCCACTTCGTCGGGTCCGACGACCCCGAGAACTTCGACAACCACCACGGGCTGCTGTTCATCGACGAGTGCTTCGGGACGATCCGGCGGAAGGGCGGGGCGCAGCGGATGCATTCGGGCGGCCATGTGGGCACGATCCGCACGCAGTACCGCTATCACGCCGGAAAGTTCCACTGCGGCCAGATCGTCATCCTGATGGCGCTGACCGACATCGGACCGGGCGACGGCGCGACGATGGTCGTGCCCGGCAGCCACAAGTCGAACATCAAGCACCCGCAGACGGTGCCGATCGAGATGCGCGGTGAGGACATCTCGATCGATGGCGTCGCGGGCGCGATCGAATGCCACCTCCAGGCCGGCGACGCCCTGCTCTTCGTCGACGCGATCGCCCACGGCTCGGCCCGCCGCACGAATCCGGAGGGCGAGCGTCGCGTGGCGAGCTATCGCTACGGACCGAGCTGGGGCTTCTTCCGCTACCCGTACCGGCCGAGCGACGAGCTCCTCGCCCGGCTGACGCCGCAGCGCCGCCAGACGATCCAGCCGCACGGCGAAGTCGTCGTCCCGCCCGCGCCGCCGCCGTTCTGACGGTCCGGCGCCGGGATCGGCGCCGGACTGGCGGGCCGGCCGTCGCTCGGTCACAGTGCAAGGCGATGAGGATCGAGGACAGCGAGCTGCGCGCCCGGCTGCAGGCGGTCGGGCTCGATCCCGACGCACCCGGGAATCCGGCCGAGGCGTGGCGACGGCTGCGTGCGCAGTTCGGGCGCCGCGCGACGTTGCTCGACCGGTACTCGCTGGAGGCAGCCGAACGCGGGGTGGCGGTTGAGGCGCTCGACCCCGGGCTGCGCGAACAGCTGGCGCTGGAGGTCCTCGCCGCCAACTTCGACGGGTTCGAGCTCGTGCCGGGTTCGAGTCGCGGGGCGCTCGACCCGATCGAGGTGGTGCCGTATGACGAACAGTGGCCGATCCGCTTCGTCCGCTGGCGGAGCGTGCTGGCCGAGGGGCTTGGCGAGAACGCGCTCCGCATCGAGCACGTCGGATCCACCGCCGTCCCGGGGCTGGCCGCCAAGCCGGTCGTCGACATCCAGATCAGCGTGACGACGGTCGACGACGAGCCAGCGTACGTGCCGGTCATCGAGCGGGCGAGCGTGAGCCTTCGCTCGCGCGATCGGGCGCACCGCTACTTCCGACCGTCGGAGGATCGACCGCGCGACGTGCAGATCCACGTGTGCGACGTCGGTGGAGCGTGGGAGCGGGATCACCTGCTGCTGCGCGACTTCCTGCGGGCGGACGCGAGGACCGCGGAAGCGTACGGACGTCTGAAAACGGTTGGCGTCCCTGACCCCCTTGGCTGGCGCCGGAAGAGCGTCGACGCACGTGCGATGACGCCTCCGCGGGCGCCCGCGCGGTTGCCGGTCAGGCGGGACCGGCGATGCTCTTGCCTCCGTCCACCGCGATCGTTGCGCCCGTGATCATCACGGCCGCGTCCGAGCAGAGGAACCGGATGGCGGCGGCGACCTCGGCCGGATCGATCATCCGACCCCACGCGTGGGCGAGGGGCGCCTTCGCCACGTAGGAGGCAAGCGCCGCCGCCGGGTCAGGCGCCCCCCGGAGGTTGCGCTCCATGATCCCGGTATCGCCGACCGGGCCTGGGCAGACGGCGTTCACCCGGATCCTGTCCTCGGCGTGGGCGAGCGCCAGCGATCGGGTCAGCATCAGCAGCCCGGCCTTCGACGTCGAGTAGGCCGGCTCGTCCGCGCGGGCGACCAGCCCGGCGTTGGATGACACGTTGACGATCACGCCGCCGCCGGTCGCGCGCATCCGGGGAATCGCCTGACGGGCGACAAGGAACGGCCCCTTGAGGTTCGTGTCCAGACATCGGTCCCAGTCGATCTCCGAGAGCGTCTCCGCGCGGCCGACCATGTCGATGCCGGCGTTGTTCACGACGATGTCCAACCGGCCGGCGCCGTCGATCTCGAGGAACGCCGATGCGACGGACTCCGCGTCGGACACATCCATCGCGACGGCGTGGATCGCGAGACCGTGGGCCGACTCATCGGCGGCCACCCGCCGCCCGCGTGTCCGGTCGCGGACCCCGATGAAGACGTCTGCGCCGTCAGCAGCAAGCGCTCGCGCCGTCGCCAGACCGATCCCCGTGGAACCTCCCGTGACGATCGCCACTCGACCCGCGAGCTCGCGCTCCATGCTCAGGACCCCGCCGCGTGCCAGGATCCGTCGCCCGATGGCCAGACGAGCGCGGCGCCGATTCCGGGGATCCAGACCGATGCCATCGGGTGGCGCTCGCGCATGGCTCGGACGAACGCATCGGGTTGTCCGAGATTGCCGCGGATCACGTCGAAGTGCATCGGGATCGCCAGCGCGACGGAGAGCTCGTGGGCAAGCCGGGCCGCTTCGTCCGGCGACAGGTTGCCGACGATGCCGCGCCGTTCTCGATCCGGATCCCGACCGTTGATCGGCAGCAGGGCGATGTCCGGACGAAGCTCGCGCACGGCTCGGACCAGGATCGCGTCAGTCAGGGTGTCGCCCGCGTGGTACACGCGGATGCCGTCGAGCTCCAGCACGTAGCCGACGAACCTGGGCGTGCCGTGCTCCTGGTCGCCGAGGGAGTATCCGTCCTCGATCTCGACCGCGTGCCGGGCGGGAACGGCGGTCGCTCGAAGGCCGCCGAGCTGGACAGGCGCCCCGATCCGGACGCCGGCCACGCGATCGCCCGGAACCCCGGCTCCGGTGACCAGTGGAAGCAGCGGCTCAGGCACGACGAACGAGGCGCTCGGGCAGGCCTGGGCGATGAGCGCCCAGGTCGGGAGGTCGAGGTGGTCGCCGTGCTCGTGCGTCGCGAGGACCACGGTCACGCCCGCGAGACCATGCGGATCGACCAGCGGCGCGATCAGCCGCTCCGGTCGCGGCGACAGGAACGGGTCGATCAGGACGAGGTCGTCACCACTCCGGAGGGCGAAGCCGGCCTGGCCGAGAGCGACGATCCCGATCGTGCCGCTCGGCGGACGCCAGGCCGACAGGTGCGTGGCGAACCGGTCGGCCGGCATCATGCGCGGGTCCGTGGCTGCCGGCCGGCGGCGCGATGCAGGGCCGAGGTCACGACGACGAGGCCGGCTCGGCCGGCGCTCGGCCTTCGGACGTCTCGACGTGGTGGAGCGTATCGGCGAGCGCCTGTCGGAGGTGGGCCGTCATCGCTTCGCCCGCGGCGCGGCCGTCGTGAGCGGCGATGGCGTCGACCACGCGCTGGTGCTCGCCCCGTCGGTGCGGCTGGCCCCGATAGAGCCGCGGGAACACGGCCCGCGCGATGAGGACATGCGTCCGGAGTCCCGAGTAGAGCGTGTCGAGTCGCTGGTTGTGAGCGGCCCGGACGACGGCGGCGTGCAGCTCGGCGTCGGTGGCGATCTCCTGGAGATACGTCTCGAGGTCGTCGACGCCGGTCGCGCCGCCGGCCGGTCCGGACTCGAGCCGCTCCGCGAGCTCCTGGACGCCCGCGATCTCTTCGACGGTGGCCCGGCTCGCCGCGAGCTCCGCCGCGTCGGGTTCGATCATCAGGCGGATCTCGTAGAGCTCCTCGATGTCCCGGATCGAGACCGGGGACACGACAGTCCCGCGACGAGGCGTCACCGTGACCAGGCCCTCGGCGGCCATCTGGTTCACGGCATCCCGAACGGGCGTGATGCTGACACCGAGCGCGGCGGCGATCTCCGGAGGGGAGATCCGCTCGCCGGGCTCGAGCTCGCGACGAAGGATCCGGCCGAGGAGCTGATCGTGGATCTGGCGCTGGAGCGACCGCAGCTCCAGGGCGCCGTCGGTGGATGCGCTCATCGCGGCGAGTGTAGTCGGCTGATGTACCAGACTTCTGCGGTGGCACCGGCGACCACCGCCGGATCACCGGCCGCGTCAGAGCGCGACGCGCGGCGTTCCGACTCCCGCGGCAAGGGTCGTCGCGAAGCTGTAGCGGTCTCCGCGGTTCAGCAGCCGAGCGGTCTCGAATGGCTCGTCATACTGATCGAACGTCATCTCGTCGAGCTCGAGCAGGGGATCGCCCACGCGGACGGTCAGGAGCGATGCCTCGCGCTCGGTCGCGGGCACCGCGCGGACGAGCACCTCGGCCCGGCTGGGAATGACCCCGGCGCGCTCGCGAACGGTCCCGTAGAGAGACCGGTTGGCGAAATCGACGCCCTTGAGCGCGGGGATCAGCCGCGGGTGCAGGACCGAGCGATCGAGGGAGATCGGGACACCCTCGATGAACCGGACCCGCTCCAGCTCGAAGACCTTCGACGAGACGACGATCCGGAGATCCGACGCCTCCCCCGTCGCGGCGGTCCGCGACTTGGAGACGAGGACGTTCGACGTCACGACATAGCCATGCCGGGCCGCCCATTCGGTGAAGCTCGGCGGGCCTTCGATCCGCTCGGTCACGGCGGGCCCGACGACGACCCAGCCGCCTCGTCCTCGCGCCTGGATCAGGCCTTTCTCGGCGAGCGTCGAGAGGGCTCGACGGAGCGTGTTGCGGGCGACCCCGAGGCGGGCCCCGAGCTCACGCTCGGGTGCCAGGCGACTCCCCGCCTGGAGCCGACCTGTGAGAATGTCGGCCTCGATCCGTCTGAGGACCTGGACCGACGGCAGGTCGTCGCCGTGCACGTCGTTCCGCCCGTTCGCGGCGGGGTCGTCGGCGGCTGGGCGCTGGTTCATCGTGGCTACGGTCGTCCCCAATCCGAACTCGGCGGGCAGCGAGCAGAGGAGATCAGATTGTATGACCTGGGTCCGGCCGAACCGGGCCTCGTCGGGGGTCCACGGATGGAGGTCGACGTCGTCTGCGTCGGCGATCCGTTCCTCGACCTGATCTTCCGTGGGCTTCCGACGTTTCCGGCTCCCGGCGAAGAGCGACTCGCGACCGACCTGGTCGTCGTCCCGGGCGGGATGGCGAACGTGGCGTTTGCCCTCGGCCGCCTTGAGCTCGCGGCCGCCGTCTGCGCCCCGGTGGGGCAGGACCCGGCGGGGCGCCTCCTTGCAGGCCTGATGGCCGACGCGGGCATCGTCTGGGTCGGTCGGGTCGGCGA
>DATBPR010000482.1:0-2146 GCA_036561285.1 Candidatus Limnocylindrales bacterium
GCTCATGGACGAGCTGGGGATCGACGCCGTCGACACGATCCGCCTGGCGGGTGCGTTCGGCAGCCAGATCGAGGTCTTCCACGCGATGGTCCTCGGGCTGATCCCGGACGCCCCGCTGGACCGGGTCCGCGGCGCTGGCAACGCGGCCGGCACCGGCGCGCTGATCGCGCTTCTCAGCGGGGCGGCCCGGTCGGAGATCGAAGAGGTCGTCCGGCGGGTCGAGAAGATCGAGACGGCGGTGGAGCCGCGGTTCCAGGAGCACTTCGTCGAGGCGATGGCCTTCCCCCACCGGACGGCCCCGTCGACCCACCTGTCCAAGGTCGTGACCCTGCCCGAGCGACCCGCCGGCTCCGCCGGCGGTGGCCGTCGCTCGGACCGGGGCGCCCGTCGCCGGGCCCTGAGCGTCGTGGAGGAAGATCGATGACCGTCGACAGCAGTCCCCGCCGCTCGGGCGGTCGCGACGCCCGGCGCGCCGCGCGCCTCCACGCCCATCTGGCTCGCGAGCCATTCCTCACCCGGACGCTCGCCCCGTTCGAGGTCCTCAACGAGGAGGGCCTCGCCACCATCGAGCACAACGCCGACACGATCCTCGAGGAGGTCGGCATCGAGTTCCGCGGCGACCCGGCCGCGCTCGAGACGCTCCGCGACGGCGGCGCCGACGTCCAGGGCGAGCGGGTCCGCTTCCCGCGCGGGATGTGCCGCCAGATCGTCCAGGCGTCCGCGCCGCGGATCTTCACCCAGTACGCCCGGAACCACGACAACGACGTCCAGATCGGCGGGACCGCGACCGTCCTCGCCCCGAACTACGGCTCGCCCTTCGTTCGCGACCTGGACCACGGCCGGCGCTACGGCACGATCGAGGACTTCCGGAACTTCGTGAAGCTCGCCTACCTGAGCCCGCACCTCCACCACAGCGGGGGCACGGTCTGCGAGCCGGTCGACGTCCCGGTCAACAAGCGCCACCTCGACATGGTCTATTCGCACATCCGCTACAGCGACAAGGCGTTCATGGGCTCCGTCACCGCACCGGAGCGCGCCCGCGACACCGTCGAGATGGCCCGGATCGCCTTCGGCGCGGACTATCTCGAGGACCACCCGGTCGTCCTGTCGCTGATCAACGCGAACAGCCCGCTCGTCTGGGACTCGACGATGCTCGGGGCGGCCCGGGCGTACGCCGAGGCGAACCAGGCGACGCTGATGACGCCGTTCATCCTCGCCGGGGCGATGGCCCCGGTCACGGCCGCCGGCGTCTGCGCCCAGACGCTGGCCGAGGCGCTGGCCGGGATGACGTTCGTCCAGCTCGTCCGGCCGGGCGCGCCGGTCGTCCTCGGCAGCTTCGCCTCGTCGATGTCGATGCAGTCGGGCGCGCCGACGTTCGGCACCCCGGAGCCCGCCCTGGTCCTGTACGCCATGGCCGCGCTTGCCCGGCGGCTCGGCGTCCCGTTCCGCTCCGGCGGCAATCTCTGCGCCTCGAAGATCGCCGACGCCCAGGCGGCCTACGAGTCGTCCGCCACGTTCATCCCGACGATCCTTGCCGGGGTCAACTTCGTCCTCCATGCCGCCGGCTGGCTCGAGGGCGGGCTCGCGGTCGGCTACGAGAAGTTCATCCTCGACGCAGACCAGTGCGGGATGGCCGCCGTGTTCGTGAAGGGCATCGACATGTCCGAGAACGGCCAGGCGCTCGACGCGATCCTCGCGAACGGACCGGGCCAGCACTTCCTCGGGACGGCCCACACGTTGGCGAACTTCGAGACCGCCTTCTACCGCAGCGACATCGCCGACAACAACAGCTACGAGCAGTGGCAGGAGGACGGCTCGCTCGATGCCGCCCAGCGGGCGAACGCGATCTGGAAGCGGATGCTCCGCGAGTACGAGGCCCCGCCGATCGATCCCGGGATCGACGAGGCCCTCCAGGCGTTCATCGCGCAGCGCAAGGCGGCGATGCCCGACTCCGAGGTCTAGCCGGCGTGCTGTTCCGCCGCCGCCAGACGCTCGCTCCGCCCGCCCGCGAGGCCCTCGCCGCCGTCCTCGCTCACCCGACGTTCGAGCTCGTGCCGCTCAAGAACGCGATCGAGCAGGCCGCGTTCCTGCCGCCCCGAGCCACGGTCACCGTCACGTCGTCGCCCGCCAAGGGGATCGAGGCGAC
>DATBPR010000483.1:0-1790 GCA_036561285.1 Candidatus Limnocylindrales bacterium
TGGTCGAACTTGACGTTCTTTGCGACGAGCGGGATCGACGGCCCGGCGGCCTGGCCCGACGGCGCCGGCGGCGGGGTCGCGTTGGCGGCCGCGATCTGCTTCTGGATCCAGGCGTCGAAGTCGGCCGGGGCGAGCGCATGGACCTCGAACGTCATGATCCGGTGGCCGACGCCGCAGAGCTCGGCGCATTGGCCACGGTACGTCTGGCCGGCGTCGCTCGCGGGGATGTCGAGATCGAACTGGTTCGTGATCCCCGGCACGACGTCCCGCTTGAAGAGGAACTGCGGGACGTAGAAGGCGTGGATGACGTCCGGGCTATGCAGGTAGAGGTGGGTCGTCTGGCCGGCCGGGAGCGTCAGGCCGCCGTCCGGGCCCTCCGGGGCGTTGACCGTGAACAGCGCCTTCGTGTCGGCCTGGGCGTCCGCCGGCAGGTAGTCGAACGACCACTGGAACTGGGCGCCGACCACCCGGACCTTGAGGTTCGGCTGGGACGACGTCGCCTCGACGGTGTTCAGGGTCTGCCACGACACCACGAACAGGAAGATCACGATGATCGTCGGGACGAGCGTCCAGGTGACCTCGGCGAGGTTGTTGCCGTGGGTCTGCGGCGGGAGCTCGTCGTCGCCGGGCTTCCGGTGGTAGCGGATGACCGACCAGACGATCAGGCCTTCGACGACGAAGAAGATCACGACCGCGATGCCGAAGACGATGTCGTACAGGTCGCGGATGTGGGCGCCCTGGACGCTCTTGGCGGCCGGCGGGAAGAAGCTGTTCCAGATCGCCGACGCGTTCAGGGCCACCAGGACGACGGCGCCGACCGCGATGACGGCGGCGACGAGCCAGCCGACGATCGTCAGGGACGACGGCCTGCTGCCTGGGGTGGTCGACATCGACGGTCCTCGAACGCAGTCGGCGCGCCGAACCCGGATCGAGCATCGGCGCTGGTGGAAGGCGGACGCGGCCGGTGGGCGGCCTTTCTGCTCCCAATCATAACTGGAGCGCCGTCGTGCATGGACGACCCGTGGCGTCGTTGCGGGCGTGCCGCCCGCCCGCCCGGTCCGGGCGCGGCGAGCGGGTTGCGTGCGACGATGACGGCGATGGCAGGCCCGTCCCTCACTTCCGTGCGCCGCGTCGCCCGCCGGGCCGTGCCGGTCGGTGTCCTCACCGCGATCACGGTGTCGGGCGTCGCGAGCGCCCACGGTCCCGTGCCGGCCGAGCCGCCGTCGGCGGCCAACCTGCTGTTCGGCTGGACGATCGAGCCGGCCGTCTTCCTCGCGCTCGTCGCGGCGGCCGTCGTCTGGGTCCGGCTCGTCCGCCAGGTCAACCGGGCGCACCCCGCCAACCCGGTGCCGCGCCGCCGGACCGTCTGCTTCCTCCTCGGGCTCGCCGCCGTGGCCGTCGCCCTCATGTCGGGCATCGACACCTACGACACGACCCTGTTCTCGATCCACATGGTCCAGCACCTGTTGCTGACGCTCCTCGCGGCGCCGCTGATCGTGCTCGGCGCGCCGATCACCCTCCTCCTCCGGGCGTCGACGCCGCATGTCCGGCACCGGGTGATCCTGCCGATCCTCCATTCCCGGGTGCTGCGGGCCATCACGTTCCCGGTCGTGACCTGGGTCCTGTTCGCCGCGACGATGTGGTGGACCCACTTCTCGGCGATCTTCAACGCTTCGCTGGAGAACCCCGCGATCCACGATCTCGAGCACGCCCTGTACCTGACCGTCGGCCTGCTCTTCTGGTGGCCCGCGATCGGCCTGGACCCGAGCCCGTGGCGGATGAGCCATCCC
>DATBPR010000484.1:0-5146 GCA_036561285.1 Candidatus Limnocylindrales bacterium
TGGAGATGCGCTCTGCGCTCGTCCGGATGATCGACCCCGGGGCGATGGGACGGTTCCGGGTCCTCGCCTTCGGCCGGGGCCTCCCGGACGACGTCGAGATCCCGGGGCTCCATCCGGTCGCCGGCGCCGAGCTGGTCGAGGCCTCGACGGCCCCCGGCGGGCCGGCCGAAGCCGGCGTCGAGGACGGGGGATCGGAGCCCGCCGACTAGGGCATCTGCCCTATTGCCGCGCGCCGCGCCCGAGGATCAGGCTCCCATCGTCCGGCCCGTGCCGGAGTACCGCCGGGGAGCGGGTCGCGAACTGGCACGCGCGCTCGGCGCGATCCGCTCCCCGATCCCCTTGTCGACGCCCCGTCCGGGTCGTCGCGCGCCCGGCCCCGGCAGCCAACGAACCCCCGCAGGACGGTAGAATGCGGGCGCGTGGCGAGGTGCCTCAGCCCTGCCTCGCGATCAGGGTGGACCGACTTCCCGACGCCTCGCATCGGTGAGCGGTCGGCCCCGGGCCCACCGGGAGTGACCGTCGAGTGAACGGCATCTGGTACATCGTCGGGTTCCTGTTCGCGGGAATCTCGTTCGTGTTCCTCACGATCGGCGCCGCCTGGCTCGTGTCGCACCGCAACCGCGGCGACCTCCACAAGGGCCTGCCCTACGAGTCGGGCATCGACACCTACGGCGACACCCACGGCCGGTTCGGGCTGTCGTTCTACATCTACGCCCTGCTCTTCGTCGCCTTCGACATCGAGGTGATCTTCATCTTCCTGTGGGCGATCGTCTTCCGCGATCCTGCCGTCGACCCGGTCGCGATGTTCGTGTCCATGCTGGTGTTCGTCGGCATCCTCCTCCTCGGGCTGGCCTACGCCTGGCGGAAGGGGGTCCTCGAATGGCGCTGAAGCCCGATCGCGGGGCCGGCCCCGGCGCCGGCAAGGACGACGTCACGCCGGTCTCGTCGGACGCGCCGGGCAACGAGCCGGGCGAGCTGATCGTGAGCCGGACCGCCGTCGCCGAGCCGATCGTCGTCTCGAACACGCTCTGGCGATCGGTCGACCCGAACGCGTATCAGGGCAGCCTCGAGCCGGACGTCACCCACCTCCGCGAGTTCGAGGAGTCGGGCCTCGGCCGGCGCGACGACGCCCGCTGGTCCGGCCCGCTCGAGGTGATCCCGACCAAGGCGGACTACGTCCTCGACCTGATCCGGGCGAACAGCCTCTGGCCGCTGCTGTCGGGCCTCGCCTGCTGTGCGATGGAGATGATGTCCGCGGCCACGTCCCGCAACGACATGGATCGCTGGGGGATGTTCCCGTTCCGCGCCTCGCCCCGCCAGGCGGACGTGCTGATCGTCGCGGGCACCCTCACGACGAAGATGGCCGGCCCGCTCGTCCGGCTCTGGGAGCAGATGCCCGAGCCCAAGTGGTGCGTGGCGATGGGCGACTGCACGTGCTCGGGCGGCCGCTACAAGCGGAGCTACGCGACGATCGAGGGCATCGACCGGGTCATGCCGGTCGACGTCTACGTCCCCGGCTGCCCGCCCCGTCCCGAGGGCCTGATCTACGGGATGATGAAGCTCCAGCAGCTCGTGAAGGACCGCCGCGGGCACTGGCCGGAGCGGGCCATCGGGCCGACCGTCCCGGCGGACGTCTGATGGACGCCGCCCTGAAGCGACGGCTCGTGGCGCGGTTCGGTGACCGGCTCACGGCGCCCGTTCATCAGCGCCACGACGAGACCGAGATCCGGATCGGGCCGGGCGATGTCCCGGATGTGGTCCGGGCGCTCCACGACGAGCCGGACTTCCGGTTCGTCCTCCTCGCGGACCTCGCCGGCGTCGACACCGGCACGAAGATGCAGGTCGTCTACCACCTCTGGGGCGACACGAGCCCGGACTGGCTCCGCGTGGTCGCCGACGACCTCTCCCGGGACGATCCCCGCGTCCCCTCGGTGACCTTCCTGTGGCAGGGCGCCGAATGGATGGAGCGCGAGGCCTACGACATGTTCGGCATCACGTTCGAGGGCAACCGCGACCTCCGCCGGATCTACATGCCGCCCGACTACCAGGCGTTCCCCCTCCGCAAGGACTTCTACCTGGCCGACGACGCCGCGCGTTCGCCCGGGGCCGGCGTCCGCCACATGGAGCAGTCCCACGCCCCGCGCAACGCCCGCCCGGGCGAGACGGTCCGGAAGGTCAACGCGTGACCGCCGCCCCGCCCCGCGGCGGCCACCGCGAGATCCCGTCGGACGACCCGCGCGTCCAGCTCGACGAGGCCGCCGGGGTCTTCGAGCCGGTCCCGCCGTACCCGCCGCGGACCGAGCGCGAGGGCGAGTTCTACACGCTCGGCGACGGCGAGATGTTCATCAACATGGGCCCCCAGCACCCGTCGACCCACGGCGTGCTCCGGATCGTCCTGAAGCTCGAGGGCGAGAAGGTCGTCGACCTGGACCCGGTCCTCGGCTATCTCCACCGGGGCGTCGAGAAGCTCTGCGAGAACGCCGACTACCACCACTCGATCGCCTACCTCGACCCGCTCGAGTACATCAGCTCGCTGTTCTGCGAGTGGCCGGGCGTCCTCGCGTTCGAGAAGCTGCTCGACGTCCAGGTCCCGCGCCGGGCGGAGTACATCCGCGTCCTCGCGACGGAGCTGAACCGGATCCTGTCGCACTCGCTGTTCATGGGCTGGATGGCGCTCGACCTCGGCGGGCTGACGCCGATCCTGTGGAGCTTCATCGAGCGCGACGAGATCGCCGAGATGCTCGCGGCCCTGACCGGCCAGCGGCTGCTCTACAACTACCTTCGGATCGGCGGCGTCAACGGCGACCTGAACCACGAGTTCATGAGCCGCCTCGGCGACTGGATGAGCCGGGCGACGACCCAGATCGAGAACAACCTGGGGCTGCTCAACCAGAACGAGATCTTCGTCCGGCGGATGCGCGGCCTGGGCACGCTCGACCAGGAGACGGCGCTCCGGATGGCCGTCACCGGCCCGAACATCCGGGCGACCGGCATCCCGCTCGACTTCCGTCGCGCCCACCCGTATAGCGTCTTCCCCGAGCTCGAGTTCGACATCCCGACCCGCGACGAAGGCGACTGCCTCGCCCGCTACCTGGTCCGGATGGACGAGATCAAGCAGAGCCTCCGGATCATCGACCAGTGCCTCCACCAGATGCCCGACGGGCCGGTGATGGCCAAGCTGCCGCGGCTGCTCCGCCCGCGCCCGGGCCGGGCCTACGCCGCGGTCGAGGGGCCGCGCGGCCAGTACGCGGCCTACGTGATCAGCGACGGCACGGACCAGCCGTTCCGGATGCGGATCCACGACCCCTCGTTCGTCCACCTCCAGTCGGTCGGCGTCCTGATGCCGGGCCATCTGATCGCCGACGCGATGGCCGTGATGGCCTCACTTGATCCCATCATGGGAGGCGTGGACAAGTGAGCCGGCAACCTCAGCTTGAGGGCTGCCGCTCGCTCACCGAGGCCCGAGGCGGAGCTCGGCGACGCCATCGGTCCGAGGTTGGGGGCGTGGACAAGTGACGACTCGCCCGAGCCTCGCCCGGCCCCGTGGAAACGAACGAAACGCAAGCGAGGACGTCCTTACGCAGTCGCTCTCGAGACGGAGCCGGCGCCCGAGGCAGCGAATTAGCCGTCCGTGGCTAACTCGGCCGCCGGAGTGGTCGTCGCGGCGGGAACTGGGCCGCTCGTGGGTCCATAAGGCGTTTCACGGTTGCGTCCCGCACCTTCCAGTGGCGCGGAGCTACGTCCGAGGCCTCGTCGCGTGACGGTCATGGCGCGGTCGTGGAGCCGCCTCACCTTCGCCGGGAAGCTCGTCTTCACGATCGTCCCGGTCCTGCTGCTGCTCACGGCCGGCCTCGCCCTGGTCGTGATCCTGTTCGGCAAGCCGATCGTCGACTTCCTCGCGGCCAACATCTGGCTCGTCCGGTTCGTCGTCGCCGCGACGGCGGTCCTCCTGATGAGCGTGCCCTCCGCGTTCC
Organism: Candidatus Limnocylindrales bacterium; assembly: GCA_036561285.1. Taxonomy (GTDB): domain Bacteria; phylum Chloroflexota; class Limnocylindria; order Limnocylindrales; family CSP1-4; genus CF-46. Next base: position 3,975 of record DATBPR010000484.1, read on the forward strand.
TGATCATCTACATGGAGATGAAGGTCATCGCGCTGATGAACCTCCGGATCGGGCCTGACCGCGTCGGCCCGTTCGGCTCCCTCCTTTCGGTGGTCCACGGGCTCAAGGTCCTCATGAAGGAGGACTTCAGCCCGACCGGCTCCGATCGCGTCGTGTTCACGCTCGCCCCGGTCGTCGTCTACATGTCGGCGGTGATGACGCTCCTCGTCATCCCGTTCGCGCCGGGGCTGTTCGGCCAGGACTTCAACATCGGCCTGCTCTATCTGTTCGCCGTGAGCGGCCTGACGGTGGTCGGCCTGCTGATGGGCGGCTGGTCGTCGTTCAACAAGTACTCGCTGCTCGGCGGGCTGCGGTCCGCGGCCCAGGTCGTGAGCTACGAGATCCCGCTGACCCTGTCGGTGGTCGGGCTCCTGATCCTCGCCGGGACCATGAGCCTCAACCAGATCACCCTCAACCAGGCCGGCTGGTTCACGAACTGGTACGTGTTCCAGCAGCCGCTCGGCGCGCTGATCTTCTTCATCGCCGCGACGGCGGAGGCGAACCGGACGCCGTTCGACCTGACCGAGGCGGACAGCGAGATCGTCGCGGGCTTCGCGACCGAGTACTCCGGGATGCGGTTCGGGTTCTTCTTCTTCGCCGAGTACGTCAACGTCTTCGTCGTCTCGGCGCTGATCGTGACGCTCTTCTTCGGCGGCTGGAACGCGCCGATCGCGTGGCCGGAGGCCTGGGCGGTCCACCTGAGCCTCGACCCGGGATCGATGGGCCTCGGCCTCCTGTTCGCCCTGCTGATCGTCCCGCCGCTGCTGATCCTCGCCCTCTCGGCGCCGTTCTACGTCGGGCGGAGCTCGCTGAAGTGGTGGCAGGCGCTGATCATCGGCTTCATCCTGTTCAACCTGCTCGTGATCGTCGTGATCGGCGGCGCCGCGTTCATCAGCTGGGACTGGGTCGCGGGCCTGCTCTGGTTCCTCGGCAAGAGCTACGTCTTCGTCTTCCTTTTCGTCTGGATGCGCGGCACGCTGCCCCGCGTCCGGATCGACCAGTTGATGAACTTCGCCTGGAAGTGGCTGCTGCCCGCGTCCCTGCTCAACCTGTTCGTGACCGCGGCCGCGGTCACGGTGGTCGCGCCGCGATGAGCGTCCTGACGGAGGCCCGCCGATGATGCGCCTCCCCGG
>DATBPR010000485.1:0-1604 GCA_036561285.1 Candidatus Limnocylindrales bacterium
GCGTCGCGGGATGCGACAAGCTCGGCCGGCGAGCGAGAACCGATGAGCCGGCGTAGATCGTCGTCAGCGGCGTCCGCAGCTCGTGCGTGATGACGGACAGGAACACCTCGCGCTCGGCGTCGAGGTCCTGGGTGAAGGAGACATCTCGCAGGACGAACAGCGAGCCGCCGCCATGCGGCTCGTCGAGGCGCGTCCGGTCGAGCTCGTACCACGTGTTCGGCTGCGAGCGCGGGCGAACGGTCCGATCGTGGATGCCGCCCTCGGCCGAGGGCACGGGCTCGAGGCGCGACAGCAGGTCGCTCTCGGAGCGGACCGGCCGTTCCGCGAACAGGCGGTCGGCGGCGGCGTTCGCCAGCCGGACGGCCCCGCTCCGGTCGGTCACGAGGATCGCCTCGGGCAGACCATCGATGACCGGCCCGAGCCCGCCGAGGATCGATCCCGGCGGTGGCGGGTCGATGACGGCTGGCGCCTCCGGGCGGCGCGCGTGGGCCTCGGCGCCTTGCTGGCTGAACATGGCGACAGCATCGGCCCTGCGTTCACAACCCAGCGACAAGGGAAGCCGGGACGTCTTGCGGCTCTCTCGCAGCGGCATCGCACCCGGGCTTGGCTCGCGGGCACGGATCGCCGATCCGTGGTTCGCTTCGCGGTGTCGGGAGGGGACCAGTCCGCGGGGAGGAACGGCCGACACGATGAGTGCGCTCTTCGACCAGCTCGGCCTGGCCGCCGGCGACGTCGCCGCCCAACCGGTCGTCCGGATCGGGCTCTTCATCGCCTTCGCCTACCTCGTCCTGCTGTGGCTGGCGTCGGCGCTGTGGGCCTTCGTCGACATGCGCCGGCGGACGCGGAGCGCCGTGATGCCCTACGCGACCGCGGGGCTCGTGATCGTCGCGTCTCCCGTGCTCTTCCCGCTCGCGCTGCTCCTCCACGTCATCGTCCGGCCGCGCGAGACGGTGGTGGACCGGCGGCTCGAGCGACTGCGGGACTCCGCCCTCGAGGCGGAGGTCGACGTCCCGCTCTGCCCGTCCTGCCGCCGGCCGATCGAGGATGACTGGCTGGTCTGCCCCGCGTGCCGCGTGACCCTCGCCCATCGCTGCGAGCACTGCCGGCGGGGTGTCGCCGCCGAGTGGGATGCCTGCCCCTGGTGCGGGACCTCCTTCGCGCCGCCGATCGAGGCGATCCGGACGGCACGCTGAAGTCCCGGTTCGACGTCCGGACACGAAGACGCCCCCGCGGGTATGGCCCGCGGGGGCGTGCGAACTGACTGGGTTTCCGGCGGGGATCAGACCGGCTGATTCTCGACCCGGTCCTCGTCGAGGTGGCTCGCGTCGCGACGGATCTCGTCGCCGGCATTGCCGATCGCGTCACGGACGTCGTCGCCCGCGTTCGCGACCTTGTCCGATGCGCTCTCGTTGCCGTCGGCCTTGCGCCACTCTTCCTTGGCCTTGTTCTCGACGTTGCGCATGCCTTCCTTGGCGTCGGCCTTCGCATCCTCGTACGTCATGGTTCGATGCCTCCGGATGATGGACCGGCTCTCCGGTCCGCTGGTCTCGAACCTAGGGGCGCCGACCTTGCGGCCAGTCCTGATCCGGCAGCGGCGCGGGATC
>DATBPR010000486.1:0-4013 GCA_036561285.1 Candidatus Limnocylindrales bacterium
GCGGCGACCGGCTGCAACTCGGTGTTCGGCGCCACGTATCCGTTCAATCCCTACCTCGTGCCGTGGACGAACTCGCTCTTCGAGAACGCGCCCGCGGTCGCCTCCGGGATCCGTCTCGGATGGGACCAGGCCGGCCACCCGGAGCGACGCCTGTGGGTCATGGGCGGAGACGGCGCGATGTACGACATCGGCTTCCAGGCCCTGTCCCGGGTCGTTGCCTCGGGCGCCGACATCAAGGTCCTCGTCCTCGACACGCAGGTCTACTCCAACACCGGCGGCCAGGCATCCACCGCATCCTTCGGAGGCCAGGTCACGAAGCTGTCGGCGTTCGGTGCCGCCGTCCACGGCCGTCCGGAGGCGCGCAAGGAGCTCGGCCGGATCCTCATGGCCCACGGCGAGGTGTACGTCGCACAGACGACGCCAGCCCACCTGAACCACTTCTACCGGTCGATCCTCGAGGCGAACGAGTTCCCGGGCCCGGCGGTCGTGGTCGTCTACTCGGCATGCATGCCCGAGCACGGCATCGCCGACGACGCCGCCAGCCACCAGGCGCGGCTGGCAGTCGACTCGCGGGCCTTCCCGCTGTTCACCTACGACCCGCGGCGCGGCGAGCGGATGAGCGAGCGACTCTCCCTCCAGGGCAATCCAGCCACGAAGGACGATTGGTCGCGGATGCCTGCCGGCGAGCCCGTGGACTTCCTGGCCTTCGCCCGGACGGAGGGGCGCTTCGCGCCCCATTTCGGCCCGCGGGGCGAGCCAACGCCCGAGATCCTCGCGACCCAGCGTGAGCGCCTGGCCAACTGGCACAGCCTTCAGGAGCTGGCCGGCATCCGGTAGATCCGGCGTTTCACGATCTCGACGAGCATCAGGTACAGGACGACGAACGTCGCCAGGGCGATCCAGAACGGGAGCGGCAGCGGCGCGAAGCCGAGCACACCACCGAACGGCAGGACCGTGAGGAGGATCGTGACGACGATGGCGGCTGCCGCCGCGGCCATGAGAGGTCGGCTCGGCCGGCTGTGCCAGAACGGGCTCCGCCGCGTCCGGATCGCGAAGATCACGAGGACCTGGGTCGCGAGGGATTCGACGAACCAACCGGTGTGGAACTCCGTCTCGCTGGCATGGAGGATCGACAGCAGGAACGCGAAAGTCAGATAGTCGAAGATCGAGCTGATCGGACCGAAGACGAGCATGAATCGCTCGATCCCGCCGATGTCCCAGCGGGCCGGCTCGGCCTCGGTCTCCGGGTCGATGTCGTCGGTCGGGATCGCCGTTTGCGACGCGTCGTAGATCAGGTTGTTCAGCAGGATCTGGCTCGGCAGCATCGGCAGGAAGGGGAGAAAGACGGCTGCGCCGGCCATGCTCAGCATGTTGCCGAAGTTCGAGCTGATCCCCATGCGGATGTACTTCAGGGTGTTGGCGAAGGTGCGCCGGCCTTCGCGGACGCCCTGGGCGATCGTCGCGAGGGACGGCTGGAGCAGGACGACATCGGCTGCCGCCCGGGCGACGTCTGTGCCGTTGTCGACGCTGATCCCGACGTCCGCGGCGTGGAGCGGCGGGGCGTCGTTGATCCCGTCGCCGAGGTAGCCGACCACTTCACCACGACTCTGCAGCGCCCGGATGACCTGGAGCTTCTGATCGGGGTCCACCCGAGCGAAGATCGTCGTCGTCATCGCCCGAGCCTCGAATGCCTGCGGCGTGAGCCGGCGCATCTCATCGCCGGTGAGCACGCCGGTGACCTCCAGGCCCGCCTGCGTCGCCACCGCTCGGGCGACGACATCGCTGTCGCCGGTCACGACCTTCAGGCGAACTCCGAGGAACGCGAGCTCGGCGATGGTCGTCCCGATGTCGGCCTTGGGCGGATCGCTGAACAGCAGGAGGCCCTCGAACACCAGGTCGGCCTCCATGGCCGGCTCGAGCTTCGTGTCGTGGACGACCTTGCTGCCGACCGCGATGGTCCGATCGCCGTCCATGGCCGACCGTTCGATCAGGGCCTCGATCCTCGCCCGGGCGTCGCCGTCGAGCGGTTCGGTGCCGTCGGTGGTGCGGAACCGGCCGGATCGAGCCAGGATCGCCTCGGGCGCGCCCTTGCTGATCAGGACGCGCCGACCGTCCGTTTGCGCGACCAGGGTCGCGAGGCATCGCCGCTCGAAGTCGAAGGGCAGCTCACCCAGCTTCGTCCAGGTTCCGAGGTCCGCGGGCCCGCTGCCGGTGGCCTCGATCGCGACGTCGAGCGGGTTCGTGAAGCCCGTCTCGAAGTGGCTGTTCAGCCAGGCGAGGGCGAGCGTGTCGGGCGCGTCCGCTTCGTCGGCCCGGATGGCGCGGCGGAAGGTCAGCCGTCCCTCGGTGAGCGTGCCCGTCTTGTCCGTGCAGAGGATCGTCATGCTCCCGAGGTTCTGGATGGCAGGGAGGCGTTTGACGAGGACACCGCTTCGCGCGAGGACGCGCGCCCCGCGGCTCAGGTTGACTGTCACGATCGCCGGCAAGAGCTCCGGCGTCAGTCCGACGGCAAGGGCGACGGCGAACAGGAGTGACTCGCCCAACGGACGCCCCAGGGCGATGTCCACGGCGAACACGCCCACGACGAGCAGCAGGATCACTCGCGACACCAGCAGCCCGAAGCTCCGGACCCCGCGCTCGAAGTCGTTCCGGGGAACTCGTTCCAGCAGCCGGTGGGCGATCAGGCCGTACGCCGTTCGCGAGCCCGTGGCTGTCAGCTCGACATGCCCTTCCCCGCTCACGACGCTCGTGCCGAAGTAGACGAACGCGTCACGGTCGTTCTGGGTTCCCGGATCGAGCGACCCTGACCGGGCGGCCTTCAGGCTGGGGGCCGACTCGCCGGTCAGCGCTGATTCGTCGACGAACAGGTGGTTCGCGTCCATGACGCGGCCGTCGGCCGGGACGATGTCACCGGCGTTGAGGACAACGACGTCGCCGCGGACGAGATCGCGGACCGGAAGATCGATCTGGATCGAATCGCGGATCACCGTCGCCTGGAGCGCAAGGCGAGCGCGCAGCGCAGCCACGGCTTCGGCCGATCGCGCCTCCTGGACGAAGCCGAGGGTCGCCGAGAGGAGGACGATCACCAGGATGATCGTCGCGTCGACCTGATCGCCGACCGCGATCGCGACGACACTGGCCACGATCAGCAGCAGGACGAGCGGGCTCGCGAACTGGCGGGCCAGGATCTCCGGACGCGAGCGCCGGGCGTGCTCCTCGATCGCGTTCGGCCCATCGGCCCGGAGCCGATCCGCGGCGACCGCCGACGAGAGCCCGGGGAGAGCGTTCATGAATCGCTCCTGTCGGCCGGCGGCGGATCTGCCGGGCGCTCGAGCACCGGTCGGCAGCCGGCGGCTGACGCCGGCTGCGTCAAGAAGAGCGCGCGCACGCCATCACGCTACCAACACCCGACCCGGTCGTCCGTGACCGACTGCAGCTCGCGAACCCGGGCCGATCGGCACGTGTGATCCCAAGGCTTGGGGCCGAACGGCACGCTGCTGAGCAACCCTCGAGTCCTACAACAGACACATCAAGCAATGAAACGCCACGAACCACGTGACGTCGGAGACGAAAGGCACGAGGTGCAGTGATGGAAGGGACTCTGACGAAGGGACAGGGGATCGCAACAGCAGTGGTGCGGATCACCGCCGGCGCGATGTTCCTGACGGCTGGCCTGGAGAAGGCGTTCAGCGGAACATTCACGGCCGCCGGTTTCCTCAAGGGCGCCACGGCCGGCGCTCCGTATCTCGGGACGGCGGCCGAGAAGGTCGTCTACAACCCGACCCATGACCTGTGGGTCAGCCTCGCCGCCAACGCGAGCCTGATGCCGATCGTCAACTTCCTCGTCGTCTTCGGCGAGATCGCCATCGGCGCGGCTCTGATCCTCGGCCTGGCCACCCGGTTCGCCGCGGTTGCCGGCGGGCTGATGATGGGCCTGTTCTACCTGGCCATCTGGGACATGAGCCATGGGATCGTCAACGAGCAGCTCCTGCTCGGCGTCACGACCCTCTTCC
>DATBPR010000487.1:0-7781 GCA_036561285.1 Candidatus Limnocylindrales bacterium
CGCGTAGGCCTCGACGAGCCGGCCGCTGCCCCACAGCCGGTCGTTCGCGACCTGCTGCATGTCCCCGGCACCCTCGTCGAGGGACGGCGTCCCGGGCTGGCTCCGCTCGGCCGCGGCCGGTTGGAGGTTCCCTGCAGCCACCCTTGCCCCCTGTGGGTCAGCTTCCACGCATCGTCCCCTGACCGATGCCGCGGACCGTCGTCGCGTGACGGGACGGAGCCACGAGCTCGAAGCCGAAGTTTACGCCCGACGGTCCGTCCGGGGCTGGGCACCCATCACCAGTGGCGCGTCGGTGCACCGGCCGGCCGGCAGTCACGGAGCCGCGCGGCGTCCGCGCCCGCTGCGCGTCGCGCATCATCGCGGCATGGCCCAGGATCGCCAGCCGTCCCTGTCGCTCGTGACCCGGGTGCGCCGCGCCACGGTGCCCGGTGACGCGACCGCCGGCGCCGTGCGGCCGCCGGTGCTCTTCCTGTTCCATGGCGTCGGCAGCAACGAGCTCTCGATGGCCGGGCTCGCGCCCGAATTCGATCCACGGCTGCTCGTGGTCAGCGTCCGCTCGCCGATCGAGCTCGGGCCCTTCTCCTTCGGCTGGTATCCCGTCGAGTTCGCCTGGGACGGACCGCGGATCGACGCCGAAGAGGCGCGGGCCGGCTGGGAGCGGGCCGGGGCCTTCGTCGACGAGGCGGTGACGGTGCTCGGCGCCGATCCGGAGCGGGTCTTCGTGGCCGGATTCAGCCAGGGCGGGATCATCGCGCTTGCCCTCCTGCTCACGTCGCCGGAGCGGGTCGCCGGGGCGATCTGCATGAGCGGCCGCCTGCCCGACGAGCTGCTGCCCCACGCCGCTGTTGCGGACCGCCTCCGGGGCAAGCCCGTCCTGATCGTCCACGGGACGGGCGATCGAACCCTGCCGATCACCTATGCCCGGGCCGCCCGCGACACGCTCGCCGGCCTCCCGGTCGCGCTCGAGTACCGGGAGTTCGATGTCGCGCACGCCGCGAGCCCGGAGAGCGTCCGCTTCGTCTCGGGCTGGATCGGGGAGCGGCTCGACCGCTGACGGCGAGGCCGGTCGTCGGGGCCCGCCGGCCCATGCGTTCACGGTGACGCGAGCAGACGGTCGAGCTCCGCCTCGAGCAGACCGGCCGCCGCGTCCTGCGCCTCGAGGGGCCGAAGCGTGTGGTCCGCGGCGGGGAGCGCGACGAGCTCGACGTTCGGCCAGCGTTCGAGCCCCTCGAGGACCCCGTCGGCGGCGAGCTCGTCGTGGACCGGCTCGTCGCCGGAGAACGCGAGCACGAGCCGGATTCCCCGGTCTCGCAGCGCGTCCATCAGGCGCTCCACCGGGTCAGCCTCGGGGCCGGAGCGAAATCGGGTGGCGATCCGCGCCGGGGCTCGCTTCGCGGCGCCGGCGGCGCTACCGGCCAGGGCCCTCGAGACGTCGACCAGGCGCGATAGCTCGATGTCGCCGCTCGCGAGCCGCTTCCAGGCGCCGCCGTCGAGGACCTGCGTGACCTTCTTCGCCTCGCGACGCGCGAGGAGCCCGTCGTCCCAGATGATGGCCCGCGGGTTGAGGATGATCGATTCGACGATCCGGTCGTCCTCCGCGGCGGTGTGGAACGCCCAGTAGGCGCCGGCACACAGCCCGACGAGGACCACCCGCGTGCCGAGCCCGCGCCGGACGACGTCGTCGACGATCGAGGCGACCTGGGCGCCGAACTCGGGCGTGTAGAACTTGCCGACGTCCGCATAGCGGCGCGGATCGCCGTCGGCGTCGCCGAGACCCTCGAGATCCATCCTGACCGAGGGCACGCCGCGCGCGGCCCAGCGCCGGGCGGTCTCCACCCAGAGCCGGTTCGGGCCGACCCGACGGATGGCGCCGGCGTTGAGGAAGACTGCCACGAGGTCGCCCCGGCGACCATCGGCCGGCTCCGCCTGGATCCCGAAGAGCTCGCCGAACGGCTGCTCGATCCGGATCGGCCGCTCGCGGATCGCGATGTCGTCCTGAAGGGTCGCGAGCGCGTCCCGCTCGACCGGGGCAGGCGCGGTGGCACGCACTCGCGCCGGCGCCTGTGGTCGCCCCTCGCCCGCGGCCAGCCACGTCGCGACCGCCTGGAAGACCGCCACGGGCTCGAAGTACTGCTCCGGATGGAACACCGTCTTCGACCAGCCGGTCCCTGCCGCCTGGGTCACCTCGGTCCCGCCGCCGGCGAGCGCCTCGACGAGCTTCCGTGACACCGCCATCCCGTCGCGATCCAGCAGAAGGGCGCGATCGAGCCGGCCGGGCAGGAGCGCGGTCAGGTCCAGCCCGCGGACGTCCGTCACCGTCGCGGGCGACAGGGCAAAGCCACCGATCTCCAGGAGGTCGACGTCGGGCGCGACGGCGGCCGAGCCGTTGGCCGCGCCGGCCGCGGACCCATTGGCGGCGCCTGTCCGGCTGGCGGCCGCCGGTTCATTGTGCGAGGTCTGGAGCGCGGCGAAGGCGCGCTGCTCGCGCAGCCACGCCTGGCCCTTGTCCGGCGCGCCCCACAGGACGAGCTCGTCGATCGGCGCCCCATCGGCGATCGCCGCGCCGGCCGCGAGACCGCCGAGACCGAGGCCGATCGCCGCGACCCGGGTGATGCCGCTGCGGGCCGCGAGCCAGGCCGCCGCGCCGCCGATCGCCCGCCGCCAGGCGAGGACGCGCTCCGGGTCGCCGGGCGCTCCGGCGCTGTCGCCCGCTCCCGGAAGGTCGATCCGAAGCGTCGGCCAGCCCTCGCCGGCAAGGTCCCGGGCCCAGGCGCGGCGCGCGCGATACGAGGTGATCTCGTCCCAGCCCCACGGCGGCAGGATCAGGACCGCCGTGGAATGGCGGGGCTCACCGGCGTCATGGAACGTCCCGAAGACGGGATCCGGCTCGACATCGAGGACGAGTGCCCGGGCGGCCGGAGCGGTCACGAGGACGCCTCGGCGTTGCGGATCGGGACGCGCCCGCGCAGGTTGATGGCGGTCAGGCTGCCGCCCGGGAAGGCACCCCCCGGATCGTCGGGCACGAGCTCGATCCGGCGACTGCCGCCCGGCTCGACCGAGAACGCGTCGTCCGATGGCGCGAAGCCCGGAACATGGATCCGCACGCCGTAGGCGAGCCGTCTGGAGCTGACCGTGAGGCGGACGCGGCCGTCGGCGCCGGCCGCCACCGAGGCCGCCAGGCCGAGCCGGGCCTCGGTCTCTTCGTGGAGCGGCCGGCCGGCCGGATAGTGGAAGGCCTGGGACAGCAGCTCGGGACCGTCCGGGCCGTCGCGCTCGAGGCTCGCCACAACCACGTCCTGGGCGGGCGGCCCGAACCGGTAGGCCCAGGCGATGTCGACGAACCGGCCGAGAGCCGCCTCGATGTCGTGGTGGATGGCGCCGTGCGGCGGCAGGTCGATCGCCACCTCCGTGCCGCCGACCGGCAGCTCGAGGTCCGTGAACAGGGAGAACCGGAGCCGCGCCGCGAGCGGCTCGGGCCCGTCGTTCGCGACATGGGCGACGACGCCGCCGATGCCCTCGTCGACAAGCCAGACGGCCGTCGGGGCGAGGATCCGGCGGAGGTGGTGCCAGGCGGTCTTCGGCCGGCCGCGATGGTCGACGACGCCCCAGCCGGCCCCGGGCACCAGGTCCCGCAGCCAGAGGATCAGGCCGCCCCCGGACGGCGACTCCTCGCGCCGCCACTCGCCGTAGACATGGGCCATCACCTCACCGCTGACCGCCCGTGACAGCTCGAGATACCGGTCGTGGTTGCCGCGACGGAGCCAGCCCGGGTCGATCCCGAAGACCTTCTCCAGGTAGAAGTCGCGGAGGTCGTCGAAGTCCCAGCCGGAGCCGGAGTCGCGGGCGACGCCCTGCTTCCAGCGCGGGTGGTGGACGAACGGGTCGTGCGGCGGCTCGGGCACGAGGGTCGACAGGACGTCCTCGTCCGGCACGTTGGCGAACGCGAGGCACTCGCCCGCGAAGCGGAGGCCGCTCGTCCGGGCGTCGGACAGCTCGTAGCGATAGCCGCCGACGCCGTAGTAGTTCGTGACCCCCCGGTCCGGCCGGATCGGGAGCGGGCCGCCGGACGGCGTGCCCGGGACGTAGACGGCGTCGAGGCCCGCGTCGCGGGCGATCGCCGGGGCGATCTCGTCGTAGAACGGGATCCGGACCATCGCCAGGTCGAGCCCGAGCATCGCGACCTGCTGCTGGACCTCGCTGTTGCCGCAGAGGACGGCCGTGCTCGGGTGGCCGGCGGTGCGATCGGCGATCCGGCGGACCTCGTCCGCGGCGACCTGACCGAACGTCTCCTCGACGAACGGGTAGTCCATGCTCGCGAACATCAGCTCCTGCCAGACGAGGATCCCCAGCTCGTCGCAGAGCTCGTGGAAGGCGTCCTGCTCGTACGTCCCGAAGCCCGGCAGCCGGACCATGTTCATCCCGGCCGCGCGGACCGTCTCCAGGGCGGCCCGGAGCTCCGCCCGGGTCGCGCCGAGATCGACGGCGTCGAGCGGTGTCCAGAGCGCGCCGCGGGCGAAGACCGGCACGCCGTTGACGTGGACGAACAGCCCGTCGCGGTCGACGTCGTGGTCCGGCCGCGGACCGGGCGCGATCGAGCGGAAACCGACCCGGCCGAGGTCGACGGTGCCGGGCTCGTCCGCGCCGGCCTCGACATCCAGCCGGACCGAGCTCAGCGCGGCCGTTCCGTGGGTGTGCGGCCACCAGTGGGTCACGCCCGTGATTCGGACCTCGCCGGCGAACACCGCGGCCCGGTCGTCGGCGTCCGGCGACCGGGTGATCGTCGCCTCGCCGTTTCCGGCTGCTCCGGCGACCGTCATGGTGATCGAATCCGGCAGCGTCGCTCCATCCGTCCGATGCAGCCGCACCCGGACCGCCAGGACGCCGTCGTCGCCCTCGATGCGCGTCCGGAGCGCCGCCTCGTCGACGACGAGCCCGCGGCGCCGCTCCAGCTCGACCGGCCGCCACGGGCCGGCCGGGGCCGGCCCGGACGCGAACCCGGGGATCCGCCCGATGAGCGTCGTCCGGATCCAGCGGAGGTTGTTGTCCGCGACGAGCCGCGTTCGCCACCGGGCGCGCGGCTTCCGCGGGGTCTCGAGCAGCGGAGCGATCGCGGCGAAGCGGACGACCAGCTCGTTCCGCCCGCGCAGCAACCGGCCGACGTCGACGCTGTGCTCCTCGAACATCGAGCGGCTCGCCAGGACGTGCTCGCCGTTCAGCCACGCATCCGCGATCGTCGCGAGGCCGCCGAACAGGAGGACGACCTCCTCGTCGGCGGCGGCTGCCGGGGCGTCGAAGGCGACGCGATACCACCAGTCCTCGCCGTCCGGGTCGCCGAACGGCAGCCCGGCGTCACGTCGGGCCCCCGCCGCCGTTCCGGGAACACGGGCCGGCAGCCAGGCGAGCCCGTCGATCGCCGCCGGGTCGTCCACCGCGCCGGGACTCGTGGCGGCCGCCTGCCAGCCGCGGTCGAGGCGCTCGGGACCGGACCCGACCACGGACCGGCCCGGCGCTGTGGCGGTCATGCCTTCAGCCGACTGCGCTGTCCAGCGCGTCGATCGCCTCGGTCCAGGCAGCGCTCAGGTCGTTCATCGCCCCGGTCGGATCGAACGGGCGGCGGCGGGCCAGCTTGAAGCCGAGGATCTTGCAACCCTCGACGATCCGCGCCATCGCGGCGGAGGCCGGCGCACCTGCATCGCCGAGCAGCCAGTCGACATGGGAGGCCAGCAGCTCGAACCCGGCGCCGGCCATCCGGAACGTCGCGAAGGTGAACGCGTGATACCGGTCGATGTCGCCTTCGAGGAGCGACGGCAGGTCGGCGGCGAGCCGGGCGTGGAACCGGTCGAACGGGTTGCCGGGCACGATCCGCCGCAGGTGGCCGCGGAGGAGCTCCAGCGACGCCCGTCGGACCGCCTCACCCTCGAGGCGCGGCCCGGCATCGAAGCGGATCAGCTCCGTGTAGGGCGGCAGGACGTCGCCGGACCAGCCCGGCTCTGTCCGGAAGGCACCCCGGAAGTCCACCCCGGAGAGCTCGTACAGCGAGGCGTTGTGGTAGTAGCGGAAGACCTCGTTCGGGAGGTCGATCGCCTCGGCGATCACGCCCGTCTTCACGTGGGCATTGCCGTAGCTCGTGGCCGCCGTGTCGGGGAGGTACCACGCGTCGAGCTCGATCGTCATCGTCCGTCCGAGCCGGAGCTGCTCCTCCACCTGGTGCGGGATCGAGCGGTACGGCTGGATCTCGTGGATGTCCAGTCCGTAGAGGACCTCCATGTCGACCGCCAGAGGCTTGAAGAACGTCCACTGGTCGTTCTCCATGTCCATCCGGACGAACGACCCGAACGACGCGACCGGCTCGTCGCCGCGGGCGTGGAGGAGCTCGCTGATGATGTCGGTGAAGCAGTTCGTCTCGATGTACGTCCGCTCGCCGGTGTGCATGAAATGCGGCACGTACGTCGCCGGGTCATGCCCGAACAGGGCGACCATGGTGTCCGCGGGCGCGGTCATCGGAAGAGTTCCGCGCCGACCTCGCGCGGCCAGCTGCGGACGTCCATGCCGTGGGCGCGGAAGAGAGCGAGGGTGATCCGCTCGATGCCGAAGGCGACGCAGCCGGTGTGGGCGACCGCGCCGCCCTCGAAGCCGAGGTCGTAGATGAGCGTGAAGTGGTCCTGGTGATAGTTGAAGGAGGCGATCGCCGTCGGCTCCGGGCCGCCGATCATCGCCACCAGCTCGAACTTCAGCTCCTGGTCGCGCTGATTGGCGGCGAGCATCCGGCCGACTCGTCCGAAGAACGGGTCCGCGGCGATCTCCGATGTGGCGTCCAGCCCAAGCCGCCCGAACAGCCCGACCGTCCGGTCGAGCCAGAGGTTGCGGAAGGCCGCGATGTCCTCGGGGCTCGCGACCCGGACGAACTCGCGCATGTGGAACTGGCGCATCCGGGCGGGATCGCCTGACGGCTCGTTCCGGAAGACCCACTGGTCGCCGGTGTCGACGATCACGCCCGCGGCCGGCAGCGGCCCGCGCTTCGCGATCTCGGGGTAGACGGGGTAGCAGGCCGCGGGCAGCACGACGAGGTCCGTCATCGACTGGAACTCGCTCCAGTCCTCGTGCTTCGCGGCGCGGGCCTCCTGCTCGGCGGCGGCCCCGTCGTTTCCATCGAACGAGAACACGGATCCGGCGAGGTGGGGGAACGAACCGAGATAGCCGTTCTTCTCGATCTGGTAGCGCGGCAGGAGCGGCGGGTACGCCATCGCCTCGACACCGGCGTCGGCGGCGGCGAGCCCGCTCACCGCGTCGGTGAAGCCGGTCCGGACGCGGACGAAGTCCGGGCCCTGGCCGTAGATGCCCGCGGCGTCGGTCGGGACGAGATGGCCGGCCGCGACGAGGTCATCGTGGAGCTGCGCCTGCTCGGCGGTCGCCGGGCGGTAGGACGCCACGTCAGACGTCCTTGGCGATCAGCAGCAGCCCGGCATTCGTGGCGTGGATCCGGTCGTTGGCGACCATCAGGCTGGCGGACATCGTGTCGCGCAGATGGCGCCCGATGCTGAACGGCGTGTCGTTCTTGTAGCCGACGATCCCGCAGACGCTCATCGCGCCCTGGCAGATTCGTGGAGCCTGCTCGGACGCGGCGATCTTCAGGTTGTTGAACCGCAGGACGGACGCCATCGTCGAGAGCGACTCGCGGTCGGCCGCGTCCTGTTCGACGAAGTCGCGCAGCGCGCTGCTGACCTCCGCGCGGAGCAGCGAGAGCTCGCTCATCAGCTGCGACAGGCGGATGGCGGTGGGCG
>DATBPR010000488.1:0-1810 GCA_036561285.1 Candidatus Limnocylindrales bacterium
AGACGGTGTTCAGCACCGTGCCCCGGCTTTATCGCCAGGCCGACGCGGCCCTCGACGCGGCGGACAACGACCGAGGGCGCGCACGGGCCGTGCCCGCCGGCGAGGCCACGGACGCGGGTGGGACCGGCACCCGGCCGCCGCGGGTGACGCCGTTCCTCCGCTGGGACTCATGGATCGGCGCGGACCGCGACGGCAATCCGTCGGTGACCTCCGAGGTGACCGAGCGGACGCTCCGGATCCAGGCGGACCATGTCCTCCGTGGCTACGAGGCCGTCGCCACCCGTCTCTCGCAGACGCTCGCCGCCGCCGTCGCCCCGGACCGCGTCGGGCGGGCGCTGGCCACCCGCCTCGCGCGGGATGCGGAGCTCCTGCCGGACCTCGATCGGACGCTCCGGAGGCGCTTTCCCGAGGAGCCCTATCGGCAGCGGTTCGGGTTCATCGCGGAACGGCTGCGCCGGACGCGCGCCCATCTCACCGGACAGGCCGCGCCGCTGACGGGTCGCTACGCCGATGCCGCCGAGCTCGACCTCGAGCTGGCCGAGGTCCAGGAGGCGCTCGCCGCCGACGGGCTCGATCGATCCGCCTGGGGCGAGGTGGCCGACCTGCGCTGGCAGGTCGCGACGTTCGGGTTCCACCTCGCGTCGCTCGAGGTCCGCCAGCACAGTGGCGTCCATCGCGCGGCCGAGGCGGCGATCGCGGCGAACGATCCCTCGCGCGAGCTCGTGCCGGGCGTGACCGCGGCCGAGGTCCTCGAGACCTTCCGGACCGTGGCCGCGGCGCAGGCCCGCTACGGTGCGGATGCCGCGGGCCGCTACGTCATCTCCTTCACGGCCGAGGCCGGCGACGTGCTCCGTGTCCTCCGGCTCGCCGCGCTGTCCGTCTCGGCCGGTGATCCCGCGGAGGCTCCGGTCCTCGACGTCGTCCCGCTGTTCGAGGACGCGGCCACCCTCGAGGCGGCCGGCTCGATCCTCGACACGATCCTCGCGGACCGGACGTACCGGCGGCACCTGGCCGGCCGGGGCGACCGCCAGGAGGTGATGCTCGGCTACTCCGATTCGAACAAGGAGTCCGGGTACCTCGCCGCGAACTGGCTGCTCCATCGCGCCCAGGCCGCGCTCGCGGCGACGGCCCGCCGGCACCGTGTCGAGCTGACGATCTTCCACGGTCGCGGCGGCGCGATCGGTCGCGGCGGCGGACCGGCCAACCGGGCGATCCTCGGGCTGGCGGCCGGATCGGTGGAGGGGCGGCTCAAGCTGACCGAGCAGGGCGAGGTCATCGCCGCGAACTACGCCGACCCCGGGATCGCCCTGCGCCACCTCGAGGGCCTCGCCGCGGCGACGCTCGTCGCCTCCTCCTCGTTGCACGCCGCATCCCAGGTCGCGGCGGAGGCGACCGGTCAGCCGATCCTCGACGAGCTCGCGGCGACCTCCCGCTCCACGTACCTGGCCCTCGTGGAGGCGCCGGGGTTCGTGGACTTCTTCCGGCTCGCGACCCCGATCGACGAGATCGCCACGCTCCGCCTCGGATCGCGGCCCGCGGCTCGCGGCCGCACCGGTGGCCAGCCCGGCCGCGCGCCGGCGCTGACGGCCGCATCGATCGCCGATCTCCGCGCGATCCCGTGGGTCTTCGCCTGGTCACAGTCGCGGATCGACCTGCCGGGCTGGTTCGGCGTCGGGTCCGCGCTCGAGACGCACGCCCGTGACCACGGCGAGCGGGGGATCGCGGCGATCGCCCGTCTCTACGGCCGCTGGCCGTTCCTCGCCAGCCTCGTCGACAACGCGGAGCTGTCGCTCGCCCGCGCCGATCTCGG
>DATBPR010000489.1:0-2201 GCA_036561285.1 Candidatus Limnocylindrales bacterium
GAGGCCGACCCTCAGTAGCCTCGGGTCGACCCTAGTCGCGGATGCGCCGCTCGACGAACTGGCCGAAGCCGCGTTGGCCCACGAAGATCCCGTCCCGAATGACCCCGCGGCCGCGAACGTAGACGGAGCGGACCGCGCCACGGACCGCCAGTCCCTCGAAGGCCGTGTAATCCGACGTGTGGTGGAGGTCCGCGGCGCGGATCGTCCGGCGCGCCGACGGGTCGAACAGGATCAGATCGGCATCGCGGCCCGGCTCGATGACGCCTTTCGAGCCCAGGCCGAACAGCCTGGCCGGAGCGGCCGCGAGGACGTCCACCAGTCGCTCGGCGCTGATCCGGCCGGTCGCGACCCCCTCGGACCAGGCCACCGCCAGGAGCGTCTCGATTCCCGGCGCGCCGTTGCTGATCTTGTCGAACGGGACCCCGGTGGCTCGCTTCTCGACGGCGACGCGGTCCGGAACGTGGTCGGTGGCGACGAAATCGAGGGTTCCGTCGGCCAGCCCTGACCACATCGCCGCGCGATCGGCCGCCGATCGAAGCGGCGGCGAGATCACGACCTTGGCCACCTCGGCATCGTCGGGATCGAGATAGCGCTCATCGGTCAACGCCAGGTAGTGGGGACAGGTCTCGGCCGACGCTCGAACGCCGCGTGCCTTCGCCGCCCGAACCGCCTCGAGCGCGCCCTCCGACGAGAGGTGGACGACGTGGACGGGGGCGTCGGCCTCCTCGGCGAAGCGCATCGCCCGGGCCGTGGCGATCGCCTCGGCGCGCGCCGGGCGTGAGCTGGCGTGGAAGCGTGGCGCCGTGTCGCCGCGGGCCAGGGCGGCGGCGACCTCGGTGTCGATGATGACCGGATCCTCGCAATGGACCTCGAGCCGGCCTCCCCGCCGGCCCATCGTCCGGATGGCGTCCCGCAGGCGGGCATCGTCGAGCCGGAAGTCGAAGACCATGAAGGCCTTGGCCGTGGGCACGCCGTTCTCGACGATCGCGGGCAGCTCGCCGATCGGATCATCCATCCGGCCGCTGATCGCCAGGCTGACCGCGTAGTCGACGGCGGCGTCCGCGTGGGTCGTCGCCCGCCATTCGGCCAGGCCGACCCGGAGGGACCGTTCGGCCGCCGGCGACGAGCCGGTGCCCGGGTTGTTGAAGGCGAGGAACGTGGTCGTGCCGCCGAACGCCGCCGCGACCGAATCCTGGAAGAAGCGATCGGGCTCGGCGTCACTCGCCACGCGGGTATGGGTATGCGCATCGACGATGCCCGGCAGGACCAGGAGGCCCGTCGCGTCGAGGACGTCGCGGGCACCGCCGGCCAGGCCGGACAGGTCCGGCTCGAGGGCGCTGATTCGCCCGCCGCTGACCGCCAGGTCGGCCCGGCTGGAGCCGCCCGGAGTGACGATCGTCCCGCCCAGGACGAGGAGCTCGACCGATGGGACGAGCTCGATCCCGGTCACCCGATCAGTCGACCTCGCGGATCGAGATCGTCTGGGCACCCTGCCACAGGCAGCGCCGGCCCACCTCGCGCAGCCGATCGGCCCAGCCCAGGTCGGTTGGGCTGTCGGGTTCGATCGAGGCGAAGTGGTTGGCGGCCAGCTGGCCGACCTTCGAGCTTGTCGTGCAGGCGCCATAGGGAAAGAAGATCTCGCACTCGCTGATCCCGCCGGGATACATCGCCAGCTGGCCGGGTGCCGGGTGCGAGGTGTGGTTCTCGTAGTCGATCCCCGGCCGCAGGTCGCCATACGGGATCCAGGTCGACTCGCCGCTCCAGCGGCAGTGGATCAACGACGCCTCGATCGGCAGCATTCGCCGGATCGCCTCGATCGTCTTCGGCGCGGCCGGCTCCCAGCGGGCGCTAAAGTGGAGGTCGCCGACGACGATCTGGAGTCGAGCCATACGCGGAGGATAGCGTGGCCAACCGGGCGCCGACGATCTCCAGCCACGTCCTGGACACGAGCCGCGGAGCGCCGGCGGCCGGGGTTCGGATCGACCTGTCGAGGGTTGGGGTCGATGGTGTCGAGACGGCCGTTGGGTCCGCCCTAACCGATGCCGATGGCCGGGTCGCGGACCTCCTGGGCACACCGCTTTCTGTTGGGACGTACCGCCTGCGGTTCTCGGTGGGGGAGCGAAGCCCGTTGTTCGCCTCGCTCGCGGTGGACGTGCGCGTGGACGACGTGGGCCGGAGCTACCACGTTCCGCTCCTGCTCA
>DATBPR010000490.1:0-7309 GCA_036561285.1 Candidatus Limnocylindrales bacterium
GATGGGGCGACGCTCCAGCGCGCCTCCCAGGTGGCGCTCGCGGCCGGAGCGACCCTCCACGGCAGCCTCCGCCTGATCGAGCGGATCGCCGCCTCCCGGTCGTCGGTCCCGATCGTGCCAATGGGCTACGCGAACCAGTTCCTTGGCGGCGGCGACGGCGAGGAGGCAGTCCGGCGGCTCGCCTCGGCCGGCGCCGCGGGGGTGATCGTCGCCGACCTCACGCCGGACGAGGGCGGTCCGTTCGAGCGCGTCGCCGCAGCCTCGGACCTCGCGGTGGTCTATCTCGTCGCGCCGACGACACCGCCGGCGCGTCGCGCTGCGATCGCCGCGAGGAGCGGCGGCTTCCTCTACTGCGTCTCGCTCGTCGGAGTCACCGGCGCGCGCGCCTCGCTCCCGCCGACCGTCGGACGACTCGTCCGCGAGGTCGTGGCCGCGTCGCCGGTTCCCGTCGGCGTCGGCTTCGGGGTGAGCCGGCCCGCCCATGTCCGGGCGATCGCGAAGGCCGGCGCCGCCGGCGTGATCGTCGCGAGCGCCCTCGTCGACGCGCTCGGCCCGGACGGTTCCGACATCGAGGCGATGGCCCGGCTTGTCGGCGGGCTGCGGCAGGCGACCGGGGGAGCCACCCGAACCTGACGCGTTCCGTCACCCGCCGGTGGCAGGATGGATCCATGCCGAACCCGATCCTCGTGACGATCGAGCACACGCCGAAGAAGACCTTCGCGACGGCCGCCGACTGGCCCGGCTGGAGCCGCTCGGGCAAGACCGAGGAGCTCGCTTTGGAGGCCGTGGCGGCCTATGGCCCGCGCTACGCCGACGTCGCGGATGCCGCGCATCGCCGGTTCGTCGCGACGATCGGGGTCGACGATCTCGAGGTCGTCGAGCGGCACGAGGGCTCCGCCGGCACCGAGTTCGGCGTGCCGAGCCGCCCGACCGAGCACGATGCCCGCCCGCTCGAGGCCGACGACGCGATGCGTCTGGCCGGCCTCGTCGCGGCGGCCTGGGACTGGTTCGACCGGACCGCGGCCGCGGCGCCGGAGGAGCTCCGGAAGGGCCCGCGCGGCGGCGGCCGGAACACCTCGAAGGTCATCGCCCACGTGATGGACGCCGATCGTGCCTACGCCGACGTGATCGGGATCAAGGTCAAGCCATTCGCGCCGGACGACACCGGCTCCATTCGGTCGATGCGCGACCAGATGCTCGAGGTGCTGCGCGAGGCCCGCGATGGAATGCCGCTGGCCGGCAAGCGCTGGCCCGCCCGGTATGCCGCCCACCGGATCGCGTGGCACGCCCTCGACCATGCCTGGGAGATCGAGGACCGGAGCGCGCCGGCCGAGGCCTAGGCCCCCCAGTCTCGCGGCAGACGACCGAGCCGCGCTGCCTCGCGGCGGACCTGCTGCGACGTCCAGCCGGCGGCGCGCAGGTCGCGCACACCGGCGTCGGCGTCCGCCTTCGAGAGCTTCGCGCCGGATGACTTGCGGATGAGCGGGTGATGGAGGAAGCGCGGCGGCTCGTCGCGTCCGAGCAGCCGGCCGAGCCGGATCTGGCGGGCCGTGTCCGGCAGGAGGTCCGCGCCGCGAACGACCAGGTCGACGTCCTGTCGCAAGTCGTCGACGACCACGGCGAAGCCGTACGTCCAGTTGGCGGCGCGATCGCGGACGACGACGTCGCCGGACGCCGCCGGCTCGCCGGTCTGCGGTCCGACAAGCAGGTCGTCGAAGGCCTCCGTGCCCGGGCCCACCGTCACCCGCAGGCTCGTGGCCGCGTCCCCGGGGAGCGTCTGTGCTCGGCACGCGCCCGGGCACCCGGGACCCGTCCAGTCGCGGCCGTGGTCGCGAGCCCAGGTCGCGAACGTCGAACGGGTACAGGCGCACCGGTAGACGAGCTCCTGGGCCGTCAGTCTCGCGAGCGCCGCGTCGAATGCCGCGAGCGCGTCCGGATCTGTCTGAGTGAACGGCCCCTCGTCCGCGACGAACCCGAGCCACGCCAGGTCCTCGAGGATCGCCGCGTCGAATCGTGCCCGAGACCGCTGCCGGTCGTGATCCTCGATCCGGAGGAGCACGCGCGCGCCGGCGGCCCGCGCCGCGCCCCAGACCCACAGCGCGTTCGCGACGTGTCCGAGATGGAGGAAACCGGTCGGTGCCGGGGCGAACCGCGTCCGGCGAGCCGGCGGAATGACCGGATCCGCGACGAGGTCAGCGCTCGTCGGGAGGCTCCGCCAGGCCGAGCCGCGCCGCGCGAGCCGCCCGGGTCCGATCGCGACGTTCGAGGCTCCGAGCGACCGCGAACAGTCGCTTGAAGATCGCCAGCAGGTCGCCCTGCGGCGTCGGCCCGTCGTTCGCCATCGACACGCGCAGGAGCACCTCCCGCTCGCGATCCGGGTCGCGGACCGAGCGCCGGCCGCTCGCGACCTTCTCCCGGCCGACGTCCCGCGCGAGCTCGGCCCGCTCGTTGAGCAGCCGGACGATCCGCCGGTCGAGCGCGTCGATCCGGCGCCGCAGCCGCCGCAGCTCGGCGGTCTCCGGCTGGCGCCGTTCAGGCATCGGCGCCCCGGAGGGCCGCGGCGATCGCGTCCAATGCCACGAGGTAGCCGCGCTTGCCCTGCCCGACGACCGAGCCTGCCGCGACGTCGCGGAGGAAGTTGACGCGGCGAAAGGGCTCCCGCGTCGACGGATCCGACAGGTGGACCTCCCAGAACGGCCGCGCGACCCCGACGAGGGCGTCGCGGAGGGAGACGGACGTGTGGGTCAGCCCGCCCGGGTTGACGATCACGGCGTCGAAGTCCCGCTCGTGGAGCCGGTCGATCAGGGCGCCCTCGTGGTTCGACTGGAAGAAGGCGACTCCCAGCCCGAGCTCGGCCGCGCGGGCCGCGATCTGCGCGTGGATGTCGTCGAGGGTGGCGTGCCCGTAGATCTCCGGCTCCCGGAACCCGAGCAGGTTCAGGTTCGGGCCCTGGAGGACGAGGACCGTCGTCACACCGCGGCTCCCGTCGCCAGCAGCGTCGCCGCCACCGCCTCGACCACGTCGGCAGGGACGTCGGAGCGGATCACCGAGCCGTCGGCCGTCGGGAGCACCCAGCGGAGCGCGCCGCCCGCGTGCTTCTTGTCGGCCGCCAGGTGGCCGAGGACCACGGACGCGTCGTAGGGGAGGGGCTCGATCGCGAGGCCGACGCGCGTGAGCAGCGCCTCGATCCGGGCGGCCCGGTCCGGTGGCGTCACCCCCAGCCGCTCGCCGATCCGGACGGCGGCCCGGAGCCCGTGCGCCACCGCCTCGCCATGGAGCAGCTCGCCGTAGCCGCCGGCCGCCTCGACCGCATGACCCAGCGAGTGGCCGAGGTTCAGCGTGATCCGGCCCTCCTCGGCCTCCTGCTCGTGCTCGTCAGCCTCGGTGACCCGGACCTTCGCCCAGGCCGCCCGCTCGACCACCTCCGCGACGGCTCCGCTGTCGAAGGCCGCCGCGTCGCCCCGGGCGACCGCCTCGCCGTCGCTCTCGAGCAGCGCGAACAGCCGCTCGTCGCCGAGCGCGGCCATCTTCACGGCTTCGCCGAGGGCCGCTCGACGCTGGCGCTCGGGGAGCAATCGGAGATAGGCGATGTCGACGACGATCGCCGCGGGCGGATGGAACGCCCCGACGAGGTTCTTGCCGGCCGGCAGGTCCACGCCGGTCTTCCCGCCGATCGCCGAATCGATCTGGGCGACGAGAGTCGTCGGGACCTGGATGACCGGCACGCCGCGGAGCCACGTCGCGGCCAGGAACCCGGCCGCGTCGCCGAGCGCGCCTCCGCCGATCGCGACCAGCGGCTCGCCGCGCTCGGCCCGGAGCGCCGCCAGGGAGCCTGCGGCTTCCTCGATCACCGCGAGCGACTTGGCCGCCTCGCCTTGCGGCAGGAGGATTCGCTCGACCGGCCAGCCGTCGTCGGCGAGCGCCGCGGCGATGCCCGCCCCGGCGGCCTCCCAGGCACCGGCCTCGGAGACGATGATCGCGCGCCGGGCCCGCAGCCCGCGCAATGCGTCGCCGACGACGGTCGCGGCGATCCCCTCGCCGATGACGAGATCGCCCCCGAGCGACCGGCCGCGCAGGAGGAAGGTCGGCCCGGCAGACCCGCCGGTCTGGGTCGCGAGCTCGTCCGCGCGTTCGACGATCGAGGCGAGCTCTGCGACGCCGTTCAGCCGATGGGCGGCCGAGTAGAACCGCTCCCGGTCCCGGGCCAGCTCGCGGATCGTCCCCATCGGGTCGCGCCCGGCGATCAGCGGCCGGACGTTCGGCGAGCGCCGGAGGCGCTGGGCGAGGACCTCCGGGCGGACGTCGAGCCAGATCGGCAGCCGTTGGCGGTAGAGCTCCCAGCGATTCCGCGGATCGACGACCGCCCCGCCGCCGGTCGCGACGACCGTCCGGACCGCCGCATCCCCATCGGCCGGCCCGAGATCCGCGACCGCCTGACGCTCGAGAGCGCGAAACGCGTCCTCGCCATCCGCGGCGAAGATGTCGGAGATCGGCCGGCCGGCCTGCTTCTCGATCGCGTCGTCGAGGTCGACGAACGCGGCGCCGTGGCGATGGGCCAGGCGTCGGCCGACCGCGCTCTTGCCACTGCCGGGCAGGCCGACGAGGACGACGTCCATCCGGGCCTCAGTCGTCCCCACCGGAGCCGACGACTCCGCCTTCGGCGTCGTCGTCGGACGGGACCGCGCCGGTCGCGGACCCACGCCGCGTCCCCCGGCCGCCCGCGACCGGCGCCGGGACCTCTGCCGAGATCCGCGCCACGTAGCGGTCCAGCGCGTCGCGGGTGTCTCCGATCGTGCTCCCACCGAACGTGTCGAGCATCGCGTCGGCCAGGGTCAGCATCACCATCGCCTCGCCGACGACGCCCGCAGCCGGGACGACGCTGATGTCGGACCGCTCGTAGTGGGCCTTGTCGACGGCCTCGCCGGTCACGAGGTCGGCCGACGGGAGCGGCCGCGCGAGCGTGCTGATCGGCTTGACCGCGCCGCGGACGACGAGCGGCTCCCCATTCGTGACGCCGCCGGTGAGGCCGCCGGCGTTGTTCGTCCGGTGGATCCAGCGACCGCCCTCGCCGCGGCCCTCGATCACGTCGTGCACCGCCGAACCGAACCGCCGGGTCTGCTCGAACCCGAGCCCGATCTCGACGCCCTTCACGATGTTGATGCTCATCACCGCCGCGGCCAGCGCCGCGTCGAGCCGGCGGTCCCAGTGGACGTACGAGCCGACCCCGATCGGCAGGCCGTGGGCCACGACCTCGAACACCCCGCCGACGGTGTCGCCGTTCGACCGGGCCTCGTCGATCCGCGCGATCATCGCCACCTCGGCGTCCGGGTCCGGGCAGCGCAGCGGCGACGCGTCCGCCTCCTCGCGAGAGCGCGTGGCGCGCTCCGGATCCAGGGCCACGCCGCCGACCTCGGCGGTGAACGACCAGACGTCGACGCCGAGCTCGGCGAGGATCGCCCGAGCGATCCCGCCCGCGGCCACCCGCGCCGCCGTCTCGCGCGCGGAGGCCCGCTCGAGGACGTTCCGGACGTCGTTGAACCCGTACTTCAGTGCACCCGCCAGGTCCGCATGGCCCGGCCGGAGACGGGTCACGGGCGTCGCCTTCTTGTTGCCGTCGGCAGCGGATGCTGCCAGGCCCGCGGCGTCGTCGTCGGACAGCCCCTCGACCTGCATGACGGAGCCCCAGTTCTCCCAGTCCCGGTTCGCGACCAGGAGCAGGATCGGCGAGCCGAGCGTCAGTCCGTGGCGGACGCCGGACACGATGTCCGCGGTGTCCTGCTCGATCGCCTGGCGCGCGCCGCGGCCGTAGCCACGCTGGCGACGGGCAAGATCGATCGACAGCTGCTCGGATGACAGGGACAGCCCGGCCGGCACGCCCTCGACGATCACGCCGAGAGACCGGCCGTGCGATTCGCCAGCCGTCAGCCAGCGCAGGCGACTCATCCCTCGGGCTGGCCGGCGATCAGCCGGCGCCCGGTCCGCCGGTCGACGGTCCCGCCCCGGCCGCCGTCGCCTCGGGCTCTCCGGCCGGCTCGCCCTCGGCCGAACGGACGCCCTCGGAGCGGGCGGCGGAAAGGGCCCGCTGCATGACGTCGACCGGTGCCGGCAGGCCCGTCCAGAGCGTGAACGCGGCCGCGCCCTGGTGGAGGAGCATCAGCTCGCCGTCGGCCACGGTCGCGCCGGCTGCCTGCGCGTCACGGAGGAGGCGCGTCCGGTTGTAGATGAGGTCCAGGACCAGCAGCTCCGGGGGCAGGATCTCGGCCGGGATCGGCGACTCGTCGGCGGACAGCCCGATCGAGGTCGCGTTCACGAGGATCTTCGTCTTGCCGAGCTCGGCCTCGATGATCGATTCGTGCCAGGGCATCGCCCGGAGCTCCATGTGGGAGGCGCTCCGGCCGAAATGCTTGACCATCGCCTCCGCCCGGTGGAGGTGGCGGTTGAAGACGACGACCCGCTGGAAGCCCTCGCGGATCAGGCCGTAGACGACGGCTCGTGCGCCGCCGCCGGCACCGAGCACGATCGCCGTGCGCGGCATCTTCTGGCGGCCGACGAGGCCGTCGAGCGCGACCTTGAAGCCCGGCACGTCCGTGTTGTGACCGACGAGCCGGCGACCCTCGCGCGTGATGGTGTTGACCGCGCCGGTCGCCTGGGCCTCCTCGGTCAGCTTGTCGACGAGCGGCACGACCCGCTCCTTGTGCGGGATCGTGACGTTCGCGCCGAGGAAGTCGTCGCCGCGGATCTCGCCGATCGCGTCCGGCAGGACGATCGGCGCCCGGTCCCACAGCTCGTACGCCGCGTCGACGCCCTGGTCGTCGAAGGCGGCCTGCTGCATCGCTCCCGACAGCGAGTGGGCGACGGGGTGACCGATGAGAACGACGCGCTTGGTCATGACGTCACCCTTCCGAGGTCGTCGAAGAAGCCGGGATAGGAGATCGCCGCGCTGGCCGGCCGGAGGCCGGGCGTCCGGTCCCGGGCGATGAGGCCGGCGATCGCGAAGGTCATCGCGAGCCGATGGTCGTCGAGGCTGTCCACCGCCGCGCCGGCCAGGGCGCGGCCGCCCGTAATCCGGAGGTCGTCGCCGTCGACCGCGACGTCGGCGCCGAGGGCCGCGAGGCCCTGCGCGATGCCGGCGATCCGGTCGGATTCCTTGTGGCGCAGCTCGCCGGCGCCGCGGATCGTCGTCGTGCCGCTGGCGGCGGCCGCGGCCAGACAGAGGATGGGGACCTCGTCGATGGCGGCGGCGACGTCTCCGGGCCCGAGATCGATGCCGTGGAGGGCCGAGGTGCGGACCCGCAGGTCGACGATCGGC
>DATBPR010000491.1:0-3505 GCA_036561285.1 Candidatus Limnocylindrales bacterium
CGACGGTCAGGTCGATCGGGAACCCGAAGGTGTCGTGGAGCCGGAAGGCGACCTCCCCGGACAGCTCCGGCGCGTCATCGGGGAGCGTCTCCGGCCGGCGGCCGACGACCCGCGGCGCATCCGGCCCGACGATCTCCCGGAGGGCGTCCTCGAGGAGCCGCGAGCCGGCGTCGAGCGTCCGGGCGAACTGGGCCTCCTCGCGGTCGACGGCGGCGAGGATCGAGTCGCGCTGGCCGACGATGTGCGGGTAGGCCTCGCCCATGATGTCGATGACGACGCCGCCCAGGTCGGCCATGAAGGGCTCGCGCCGGCCGAGGATCCGGCCGTGGCGGACCGCCCGGCGGAGGATCCGGCGGAGGACGTAGCCGCGGCCCTCGTTCGCCGGCAGGACGCCGTCGGCGATCAGGAAGACGACCGCCCGGGCGTGGTCGGCGATGACCTGGTAGCTGAACCGCTCCGCCTCGAACGCGTCCGGATCGTGGCCCATCAGCTCGCGCATCCGGGTGTGGATCGGCACGAAGAGATCCGTGTCGAAGTTGCTCGGGACCTGCTGGACGACGCTCGCGATCCGCTCGAGGCTCATCCCGGTGTCGACGCTCGTGAACGGCAGCGGCACGCGGCCCGACGGGCGCTGGTCGAACTCCATGAAGACCAGGTTCCAGATCTCGAGCCAGCGCGGGCAGTTCTCGGAGTGGTCGGGGATGCAGTGCGGCCCTTCCGACAGCTCCGGCCCACGGTCGAAGTGGATCTCGCTGCACGGCCCGCAGGGCCCGGTGTCGGCCATCCGCCAGAAGTTGCTGTCGTCCCCCTGGTCGACGTCGCCCCAGATCGCCATCCGGTCCGGGGTCAGGCCGATCTCGTCGCGCCAGACCCTCCGGGCGACCTCGTCGTCCTTGTAGGTCGTGGCCGCCAGCCGCTCCGGCGGGATGCCCATGGCCTTCGTCAGGAAGTCCCAGGCGTAGTGGATCGCGTCGCGCTTGAAGTAGTCGCCGAAGCTCCAGTTGCCGAGCATCTCGAAGAACGTGTTGTGGCGGGTGGTCCGGCCGACCTCCTCGAAGTCGTTGTGCTTGCCGGCGACGCGGAGGACGCGCTGGTAGTCGACCGCCCGGGTGTAGTCGCGCTTCTCGACGCCGGTCAGGACGTCCTTGAACTGGACCATCCCCGAGTTCGTGAACAGGAGCGTCTGGTCGCCGGCGGGGACGAGGCTGGCGCTCGGGACCGCCGTGTGGCCGCGTTCCTCGAAGAACTCGACGAACCGGCGCCGGATCTCCGCCGCGGGCAGCGACGTGATCCGCGGATCGGGGCCGGAGACGGACGTCGACATCGGCCGCAATGGTACCGAACGGGAAGGTGCCTCCCGACCCGTCCGGGCTGCTCGTGCCGGGTTCGGCGGCTCTCGCGCTCCCGTGGTCCGCCCGGCGGACCAAGCGACCGCCGGACGCGGTCGACGGCGGGGTTCATGTCGATTCGGAGGCTGAATGGTCCGTCATGTGGACCGATGGACCGCCGAACCCGGGAGTGCGCGGTGTGGCCCGGTCTTCAGCGGTCGGTTGGTCCGCCCAATGGACCGTCGTGGTCGCCCGGTCCGTCCAGCGGCCGGGCCGACCCGTCCCCGAGGGGCAGCGGCTCCGGAGCGGCCGCCGCCGCCTGGCGGCGCTGCCAGATCGTCGAGCCCGCGATCGCGGCACCGACGAGCGCGCCCATCGCGAGGCCGCGGGCGAACGTCGAGGCCCGCCGGTCCCGGTCGGCTTCGTCCGAGCCGCGGGTGACCGCCCGGATGAAGGACTCGACGCCGGCCGGAAGCCGCGGCTCGCTCATGACCCGATCTTCGGCCGGCGCGTCGGTCCGAGCACCGCGACGAGGGTCACGACCCCGATCCCGACCCACGCGAGGATCGACGCCGCGAGGAGGTGGTAATCGCCGATCCGCAGCAGGTCGATCCCGAGACGGGCGCCGATCGCATCGCCGGCCCAGGCGCCGAGGAACGCCGCGACCACGAGGAGCGGCAGCTGGCCGCCCGCCGACCCGCGGATCAGCACGAACAGGCCGACATGGAAGATCCCGACGAGCAGCGAGAGGACGGGCGCTGGGCCGATCACGCGTTGAGGATACCGAGGCCGGACGGCAAGGGTCACGCCGCGCCGGCAGCGACCTCGCGCTCGATCCGGCCGCCACCGAGGACGATGTCGCCGTCGTAGAGGACGGCCGCCTGTCCCGGCGCCGCGGCCCAGACCGGCGTGTCCGTCTCGACGACCCAGTGGCCGCCACGCCGAGGCTCGCGATGGCTGGCCGGGCGGATCGTCGCCGGCACGGGCGTCGCACGATGGCGGATCCGGACCTCTCCCCGGAAGTCGCCGCCGCGTCCCGCTGGCGGCTCATCCGCGACGAACGTCACGCCGCTCAGCGGAACGGTCCGGGTCTCGAGGTCCTCCCGCCGGCCGAGCTGGATCGTGTTCGTCAGCGGGTCGATGCGGCTGACGTAGCGCGGCGCGTCCGCCGTGACGCCGACCCCGCGCCGCTGGCCGACGGTGAACCCGGCGGATCCGCCATGGGTGCCGACGACCGAACCGTCGCCGTCGACGACCGGCCCCGGCTCGGGGCGCCAGCCCGCGCGCTCCCGCAGCGCGTCCCGGTAGTCGCCGCCGGGCACGAAGCAGATCTCCTGGCTCTCCGGCTTGTCCGCTGTCGCGAGACCCAGGCCGCGGGCGACCTCCCGCACCTCCGGCTTCGTGAGGTCGCCGAGCGGGAACCGGGCATGCTCGAGCTGGTCCTGGCGAAGGCCGTAGAGGAAGTAGGTCTGGTCCTTGTCCTCGTCGCCGGCCCGGGCCAGTCGCGCCCGGCCGTCGTCTCCGACCACACGGCGCGCGTAGTGGCCGGTCGCGACCGCCTCGCAGTCGTAGAGATGACGGGCCCGTCCGAGCAGCGCGCCGAACTTCACGTACGTGTTGCAGTCGACGCAGGGGCTCGGCGTCCGCCCGTCCAGGTAGGCCGTCAGGAACGGCTGGAGGACACCGGCGTCGAACTCCCGCTCGAGGTTCATCACGTAGAACGGGATCCCGAGCTGAGCGGCGACCCGGCGTGCATCGTCCGCCGCGTCCAGCGAGCAGCAGCTCTTCTTGAACTCGGAGTAGCTGTCGGCGACGTCGTGCAGGCGCATCCAGACGCCGACGACCTCGTGACCCTGCTCGTGGAGGAGCGCCGCCGCCACCGACGAGTCGACCCCGCCGGACATCGCAACGAGGATCCGCGTCACGCCGGGACCCGTGACCGGGCGAGAAGCAACGCGCTCGCGTAGCCGAACGTGACGAGCACCGCGAAGAAGACGATGGCCGGTGGATCGCTGACAGGCGTGCCGTCGGCCGACGGCAGGACAGCAAGGAGGGCACCCGCGACGAAGCCGACGATCCCGCCGGTCAGCCCGAGCCATCTCCTGGCAACGAGTCCCGCGGCGAAGCCGGCCGCGACAGGCGCGATGATCAGGGGCACAGCGACAGTGAGCAGGACC
>DATBPR010000492.1:0-3017 GCA_036561285.1 Candidatus Limnocylindrales bacterium
GCCCGCGAGTTCGCGCCGCTCGCGGTCCGGCTCGGCTCGCTGGCAGATCGCGCCGAGGGCCTGCCGGTCGTCCTGGATGCCGCGCGAGCGATCCTCGTCGGGCTGCCGGACCGGCCGGCCGACCGGCTCCACACAGAGAAGGCGATCGAGCAGTGGCCGGGCCTGATCTCGATCGTCGACGAGGCGATCGAGACCGGCGAGGCCGCCGCGGCCGGCGGCGATGAAGACGTCGCCGCCGTGCTGCCGCGCCTCCGGGCCGGCCGGGTCACGGCGTCCGCCGCCCTCGACGCGTTCGAGGATTACCTTCGGGCCTCGATCCTGCCGGCGTCGACCGGCGAAGGCCGCCTCGGGCCCGAGCTGTTCGCGGCGAAGCTCGGGCACACGATGCGCGACCCGTCGATCACCGCGGAGCACATCCGGGCCGAGGCGGAGCGCGAGTTCGCGGCCGTCCGGGCCGAGATGGTCCGGATCTCGAAGGAGATCGCCCCGCAGTGGCTCAGCGACGCGCCGATCCCCGACGACGACGGCGCTCTCGTCCGGGCGGTCATCGACGCGATCGCCGCCGAGCATCCGACAGCGGACGGCCTGCTCGACTTCTGCCGTGGCGAGCTGGACCGGATCACCGCGTTCTGCCAGGAGCGCGGCGTGATCACCGTGCCCGACGAGCCGCTCGAGATCGACTGGACGCCGGTGTTCCTCCGCCAGTACGCGGGCGCGATGCTCAGCTGGCCGGGCGTCTTCGACCGGGGCCAGAAGTCGTTCTTCCACATCACCCCCGTGCCCGACGACGCGACCCCCGAGCAGGCGGAGTCGCGCCTGCGCGAGGACAACGACCGGATGCTCACGATCCTGACGATCCACGAGGCGGTGCCCGGCCACTACCTCCAGGGCGTCTACTCGAGCCGGGTCCCGTCCCTCGTCCGGGCGGTGTTCCGCGACGGCGTCTACGCCGAGGGCTGGGCGGTGTACGTGACCCAGGTGATGATGGACGCGGGGTTCGCCGAGACCGACCCCGCGCTGATGCTCTGTCATTGGAAGTACTACCTCCGCTCCGCCACCAACGCCCTGATCGACGTCGCGATCCACACGGCGGACATGACGGAGGCCGAAGCGATCGACCTGATGGTCGACGGCGGGTTCCAGGAGATGGCCGCCGCGCGGGCGAAGTACGACCGGGCGCGGCTCTCGTCGACGCAGCTCTCGACCTACTTCGTCGGCAGCATGGCGTTCTGGGAGCTCGAAGCGGAGGTTCGCCGGCGAGCGGCCGTCGCCGCGGGCGCCGGCGCCGACGCGGTGCCCAAGCCGCGGGTCGTCGGCGGGTTCGGGGAGACGCCCGGCTTCGACCAGCGGGAGCATCTCGAGCGGTGCGTGTCGCACGGCGGGCCGCCGATCCCGCTGATCCGCCGGCTCGTCCTCGATGGCTGAGGCGCCACGCGTCGGACCCGAGGTTCGGAACTCGCGGATCCTCCTGGGTTACGCGTTCGTGGTGGCCCTCAACTACGTCGCGCAGGTGCCCTACGCGCTCCACCTCTACGGCACCCGGGTCAACCCGACCGGCGTCGTGCTCCTCGGGATCACGTTGGCCTGGTTCGCGGTCGCCTGGCTCGCCTTCCGACGACGCCGGCCGTGGGGCTTCTGGCTCCTGCTCGGCTACGCGCTGGCCCAGGTGCTCTTCTATCTCAACAGCGAGGTGGTCCAGAGCCTCCGCGGCTTCGGTCTCCCGTACCACCTGCTCCGAACCGCGGATCCGATCGTCTGGTGGACCTTCCTCGTCGGCGACCTCAACTTCGTCGCCGCGTGCGCAGCCGTGATCGTCCTGGTCCGCTCGCGGCTGGCAGCCGACCGGCAGTCGCCCGCGCCGCGCCGCGCCGCTGAGACCGGCCTGTGGCCGCCCGACGTCGGATCCGGCTTCGGCGGCCGCCCGTCACGCGGGTGACGGTGCGATGTTGTGGTTCCGGTGGAACACGTTCTCCGGGTCGAGGCGGGCCTTGAGCGCGGCCAGCCGTCGCCAGGTCTGCTCGTCATAGGCGGACCGGACGCGGTCGTCCTCTCCGGAGCCGAGGAAGTTCACGTACACGCCGCCGCTCGCGAACGGCCGGATCGTGGCCGACAGGTCGCGGACCCAGGCCGTCATCGGTCCGTCGTCGGCGGCGTCCACCCAGGTTCCGAGCAGGTTGTAGGTCCAGGCCGCCCGGCGATGCCCGAATGCCGTGTCGCCCTCACCGACCCGCGCGACCGCGCCACCCATCTGATGGAGATGGATCTGCGACAGCGGCGACGGCAGCCGGGCGCCGTGGTCGAGGAGCTGCTCGATCAGGTCGTCGCCGAGGTCCGCGAGGTAGCCCGAGGTCGTGTAGCTGCGAAGACCGCCGGGCGCGCCGCCCTCGAGCATGCCCTGGAGGGCGGCGTACGGCATCGGGCCGAAGACGTCGGCGAAGGGCTCGTGGGCGCGGATCGGGGCGAGGTAGCCCTGGCCGGCATCCGCTTCTCCGACGAAACAGCCGGCGATCGCGACGACCGGACGGCCGACCAGCTCCGGCGGGACGAACGGGCCGGGCGGCGCGCCGACGATTGCGGCAAGGGTCGTGAAGGAATCGGGGAGACCGTCGGCCCACGAGCGGTAGGTCCGCAGCACGGCCGGGCCGGCCTCGATCGGGAACATCGCGAGGCCGCCGAGGACGGTCGCGACGGGATGCAGGCGCAGCTCGAACGACGTCACGATCCCGAAGTTCCCGCCGCCGCCCCGGAGGCCCCACAGGAGGTCCGGGTCGTCACCGTCCCCGGCCCGGATGACGTCCCCGCCGGCAGTGACGACCTCCGCACCGACGAGGTTGTCGCAGGCCAGGCCGTGTCGACGCATGAGCCAGCCGATGCCGCCACCGAGGGTCAGCCCCGCGACACCGGTGGACGGGATCAGGCCACCCGTCGTCGCCAGGCCGTGCGCCGCGGTCGCGGCATCCAGCTCGCGCCACGTGACTCCCGGCTGGACCCGGGCGAGACGGCGCTCCGCGTCGATC
>DATBPR010000493.1:0-5504 GCA_036561285.1 Candidatus Limnocylindrales bacterium
GGCCGCCACGAGGGACTCGACCTCCCACGCGAGCTGGTTCGCCCGGAGCGACCCGCCGCCGAAGTCCGTGCCGGTCGCGATCCGGACGCCTGCCCGGTGGGCCGCCAGGACGGACGACTCGGCCTTCTCCCGCCGCGCCGCCATCGCCGCCCGGCCCTCCTCGCCGGTGAACCGCTCGATCGTCGTCGTCGACCCGAACGACGCCCACGACCGGAAGACCGCGAGGGTCGAGACGAGAAACGTCCCGCGCCGGCCCATCTCCGCGGCAAGCTCGTCGTCCAGCTCGAAGCCATGCTCGATCGCGTCCACGCCGCCCGCCACGCCCTTCCGGGCGCCGTCGATCCGGCCGCTGTGGGCGGTCACCCGGGCGCCACGGGCACGGGCCGCTTCGACCGCCGCGGCGATCTCCTCGACCGACCAGGGGCAGACCGCCGGATCCGCGCCGTCGAGGTAGAGCTTGAGGAAGTCCGCGCCGTCGTCGAGCTGCCGCTCCACCGCCGCGACGAGGCCGGCACCATCCGCCTCGACCGACCACTCGTCGAGCGCACCCGTCCCGCCGATCCAGGTGCCCGCCGCCCGGATGTGGGGCCAGCCGGCCTGGCCGCGGGCGCGATCCCGGACGCCGAGGCTCAACGCGCGGCGCCGGCCGTCGACCGGATCGTCGGCGACGGGCGCGCCGACGTCGCGGGCCCAGCGAACGCCGGAGCGGGTCATCAGGCCGGCGTTGCGGGCAGCGACGTCGAGGAGAACGGACGGGGGATCGGAGACGCGGGCGATCCAGTGGGAGCCACCGGGCAGCGTGAGGTGGCTGTGTCCGTCGACCATGCCGGGCACGATCGTCGACCCGCCCGCGTCGACGAGCTCCAGCCCCTCGGCGGGACCGGGATCCTCTTCGCCGTCGACCGGCCGGATCCAGTCGATCCGGTCGCCCGCCACGAGCACGCTGACGCCGATCCGGAGGCGGTCGCCCCGGCCGTCGGCCAGGGCAGCGTCGCGGTACAGGACGCGGCGGGCAGGATCGGTCACGGTCCGCCGAGCCTAGCCGATAGGATCGAGCGATGCGTGTTCCCCCGGCGATCGCCGCGCTGCCGCGGTTCCCGCTGCTCGACGGGCCGTCGCCCCTGCAGCGCCTGACAAGGCTCTCGGCGGCCCTCGACGGCGACGCCGACGTCTGGATCAAGCGCGAGGACCTGCTCCCGCTCGCATTCGGCGGGAACAAGCTGCGGAACCTGGAATTCCTCGTCGGCGCAGCGCTCGCCGACGGCGCCGACACGCTGATCACGTCCGGCCGCCGCTGGTCCAACCATTGCCGGCTCACCGCCGCGGCGGGCGCGAAGGCCGGGCTGGCCGTCCACCTCGTCCTCACCGGCCCGCCGCTGCCGGCCGGGGAGCAGGGGCCGAACCAGCGACTCGACGAGCTGCTCGGGGCGACCGTCCACGTGACCGCGACCGGCGATCGGGCCGAGCGGGCGGCGACCGTGGACCGCGTGGCAGAGGAGGTCCGGGCCGGCGGCGGCCGGCCGTTCGTCATCGGGATCGGTGGCACGGGGCCCGTCGGCGCGGCCGGGCAGGTCCTGGCCGGTCTGGAAGTCGCGGATCAGCTGGCAGCGGCGGGGATCGGCGCGGCGACCGTCGTGCTGCCGTCAGCGACCGGTGGAACGCAGGCCGGGCTGCTGTCGGGCCTCGTCCTCGGGGCGCCCCCGACGCGACCGGTCGTCGGGCTCGCCGTCGCCGCGCCCGCGGCCGAGCTGCGACCGACGATCCTCGCCCTGCTGGACGGCCTGGCGCCGCTGACGGGCGCCTCGGTCGATCCCCGGTCGGTCGTCCTCGAGGACGACCAGCTCGGCGACGGCTACGGCCGGCGGACGCCGGCGGCCGACGAGGCGACGGCGCTCCTCGCCCGGACCGAGGGGATCCTCGTCGACCCGATCTACACCGCGAAGGCCCTGGCCGGGCTCGTAGCGCGGGTCCGCGACGGGCGCCTCCGGGGCCCCGTGGTCTTCTGGCACGCCGGTGGCGGCCCGGGCCTGTTCGAGGCGATCTAGCCGGACGACACGTCGCCGGCGTCGACGACCGCGTCGCCGCCCCGGCCGTAGAGCTGTGCCGACATCGGCTCGAAGGGCGTCGCGGAGAAGACCGCCTCGAGCGGGAGCTCGAACAGGCCCGCGATCGCGAACGCCAGGTCGAGGCTCGGGTTGTACTCGCCCCGCTCGATGTAGCCGATCGTCTGGTAGTTGATCCCGAGCGACTCGGCCATCTCCTGGCGGGACAGCCCGCGCTCGGCCCGGAGCACGGCGATCCGGTTGTGGATCGGCGTCGCCGGTCGGCGGGTCATCGACCGGCCGCCTCGACCACTGGCGCCGCGTCGTCGTCTGCCGACTCGTTCGGCTCCGACCAGGCGAGCATCGCCGAGGGAAGGATCGGCAGGTAGAGCCCGAGGCAGATCGCGACGGGGCCGAGGACGTCCATGCCGATCGTGACCGGACCGACGAAGGAGGCCATCAGGGCAAGGACGAGGACGACGGCGACCACGACCGCCGACAGCAGCCCGTATGCGGCGATCCAGGCCTGGTCCCGGACCTGTCGCTCGCGCTCGTCCAGGTCCGCGGTCATCGAGGCCCGGTCACGGGCGTAGCCATAGACGGCGAACACGCCGACGAGAGTCGCGGCGAACAGGGCGATCGCGATCGGTGCCCAGATCGGCTGCGGGAGACGGCCGGTCGACACGAGCGTCGCGTAGCCGACGTTCAAGAGCGGGAACCCGAGGAAGGCCGCCACGACCCAGACGCGTCGGGTCCGCCGCGACGCGCCGGGCATTGCCTGCCACACCCGGAGGACGGGGTTGGTCATGGCTCCGCCTCAGGCCTTGCTCGAGGCGCGCCAGGCGTCCCGGAGCCGCATCCGGGCTCCCGTCTGGAGCAACGCGCCCGAATAGACCCGCCCGCCGAGCACGAACAGGATCCAGATCGAGATCACCATCAGGAGCGCCGACAGGACGACCTCCCAGGGCTCGATCGCGCCGAGCGCCGCCCGAAGCGGGACGACCATCGGGGCGACCGGCGGGATGAACGTCGCGATCCGCGCCGCGGTCCCGGACGGGTCGTTCAGGGCGACGATCAGCGCGAACAGGTAGGCACCGATCGCGATGAACGAGATCGGGCTGGAGGCATTGGTCGCCTCCTCCATCCTCGACGCCAGGGCGCCGAGCGTGGCCATCGCCGTCGAGTAGAACAGGTAGCCGAGGACGAACCACAGCAGCACCATCCCGACCGCCGACGGTGTCGTCGAGGGCAGGTCGAACCGGTGGAGCGCGATCCCCAACCCGAGCCCGACCGTGACCATCACGACGAGCTGGGCGATCCCGAGCAGGCCGATCCCGAAGACCTTCCCGATCAGGAGATCGCGAGGCGCCACGGTCGAGAGGACGATCTCGACGACGCGGCTCTGCTTCTCCTCGACGACGCCCGTCAGGACCCACGACCCGAACGTGAAGATCGCGATGAACAGGAGGATGACCCCGACGTTCGCGAAGGCGAAGGCCGTGTCGCGACCTGGATCGGGTGCCTGGAGCTCGCGGAGGGTGATGTCCGGCGGACGGGTGAACCCCGCCACGACGAGCTGCTGGAGCAGGGGATTGCCCCGGCTCTTGACGACGTACTGGGGGGTCGAGCCGTCGGCCGGGATGACGAGCAGGGCGTCCAGGGACCCGTCGAGCAGGCGCGCCTCGCCGCTCGCCTGGTCCGGCACGGTGTCGATCGTGAGGGTGAGATCGGCCCCCTTGGCAGCCGCCTCCAGGGCGGGCGGCAGGGCCGCGGGCGCCGAGCCGGCGATCCCGAGGTGTTGGCGCGAGGTGCCGCCGATCAGCGTCGGCAGGAAGACCGCGCCGACGATCAGGGCGACCGAGATCGCCACCGAGATGAGGAATCCCCGGCTCGTTCCGCGCTCGACCATCTCCCGCCGGGCCACGAGCCAGATGCTTCGACGTCGCGTCATGACCCCACGACCTCCATGAACAGCTCCGAGAGAGTTGGCGGCTGGAAGGCGAACCGGCGGACGGGGCCGGCCGCGGATGCGCGGGCAAGGAGCGCCCCGAGGTCCACGTCCGCCGGGACGGCGAGCCGGGCGAAGTCGTCGCGGGTCTCCTCGACGGTCAGGTCCGCACGGCCATCGAGCCACTGGTTCGCGTTGCCCACGACCTCGACCTCGAGGTGGCGGCGGGTGGATGCCGCGCGCAGCTCGTCGATCGCGCCCGCGGCGACGATCCGCCCGCTCTCGATGATCACGACGTCCTCGCAGACGTCCTCGACGAGGTCGAGCTGGTGGCTCGAGAAGATGACTGCCACGCCCTCGGCGGCACGCTGGCGGAGAATCGTCGACATCGTGTCGATGCCAATCGGATCCAGGCCGCTGAACGGCTCGTCGAGGACGAGAAGCTCCGGGTCGTGGACCAGCGCCGCGCCGAGCTGGACGCGCTGCTGGTTGCCGTGGGAGAGGGTCTCGAGCTTCGAGCCGGCCCGGTCCGTGAGGCCCAGGCCGTCGAGCCAGCGGGCCGCGGCGGTGCGGGCGGTCGCAGCCCCGAGGCCATGCAGCTCCCCGAAGTAGGCGAGCTGGTCGGCGACCTTCATTCGCGGGTAGAGCCCGCGCTGCTCGGGCATGTAGCCGAAGCGCAGGCGATCCTCCCTCTCGATCGGCTTGCCGCGCCAGGTGATCGTGCCGCGGTCCGGCTCGATCAACCCGAAGATGCCGCGCATCGTGGTGGTCTTGCCGGCGCCATTGCGGCCGAGGAAGCCGACGAGGCGCCCCGGACGGACGGAGAAGCTCGCGCCGTCTAGGGCGACGACGGAACCGTACGTCTTGGTGAGATCGGTCACGGTGAGCAAGGGATCGGCCTTTTCGTCATCCGGCTGGTCTGACTGGATGTTGTATTAATACAACTAGTCGTTGGAGATGTCAATGGTCTACGGATCGACATGCATCGTCCGGGGTGAGGGAATCGAACGGCTCCGGGCCGCTGGCCCGGAGCCGGTCCGAGGTTCGGTGCCGCCGGTGCGCCTTACTTGGCGGTGATCGTCCCCGTCATGTCGTGGTGGACGTCGCAGCGGAAGAAGTACGAGCCGGGCTTGAGGGCCGGCACGACCTGGTCGGCCTTCGACGAGGTGATCACCTGGCCCACCGAGATCGCGGTCCCGGCGCTGCTGTCGGTGTAGATCGCCACGTTGTGCGGCGCGGAGTCCTGGTTGTCGAAGTGGAGGGTGAAGTTCTCGCCGGCCTTCACGTCGACCGCCGGCGTCTGGAACTTCAGGTCCTTGGCGACGATCGTCGGGCCGTTCGGGTCGATCGGGCCGGATGGGGCCGGCTGGGCGGCGGCCGTCGAGCACGCCGCGCTGACCGCGGCGACGACGACGAGGGCGAGAGTGGCGGCAAGGCGCTTCATGTCTGGCAGCTCCGTGATGCGACGGGGTTGGTGAGTGACGGTGTCAGCGTCGGAGACCCGGCCCGGCGGG
>DATBPR010000494.1:0-15807 GCA_036561285.1 Candidatus Limnocylindrales bacterium
TCATCGCCGCCCCGTTCTCCCAGCCGTAGGACTCCTCGATCTCCGGCAGGAGGCCCTCGGTCTTCAGCTGGTTGACGTCGACCATGTGGATGACGCCCTCCGGGCAGACGTCGGCGCAGGCGCCGCACAGCACGCACCGGAAGGGGTCGAACCAGATGTTGTAGTTGCACATCAGGCAGCGGGTCGATTCGGCGACCGCGCCCGTCGCGTCGAAGCCGAGCTCGACGGGGGTGTTGAAGTTGACCTCCGGATCGGTCGACGGCATCCGCGCGGCGAGCGGCGCCATCGGGATGTGCTGGCGGGGCAGGACGTCGTACAGCTCCGGCATGTCGTGTCGCCAGGAGCTTGTGATCTTCACGTTCGGCGTGACGGTCACGTCCGTCCGGCCGGACAGGTAGCGGTCGATGGCATAGGCGCACTTCTTGCCGTGGCCGGCGGCCTCGATCAACGTCGTCGGGCCCGTCACGAAGTCGCCGCAGGCGAAGACGCCGCGGACGTTCGTCGCGTAGGTCGCCGGGTCGACCTTGACGCGGCCGCGGTTGATCTCGAACTTCGCCTCGACCGGCAGGAACGTCAGGTCGGCCGCCTGCGACACGGCCGGGATGACGACGTCCGCGGGGATGACGAACTCGCTGCCCTCGATCGGCACCGGGGAGCGGCGGCCGGATGCGTCCGGCTCGCCGAGCCGGTTCCGGATGAACTTCACGCCGGTGACGTGGCCGTCCTCGCCGATGACCTCGATCGGGCTGGCGAGGAACTCCATGCG
This sequence comes from Candidatus Limnocylindrales bacterium, assembly GCA_036561285.1. GTDB lineage: Bacteria > Chloroflexota > Limnocylindria > Limnocylindrales > CSP1-4 > CF-46. The sequence goes on from DATBPR010000494.1 coordinate 767, forward strand.
GACGCCCTCGCGCTCGGTCTCGCCGAGCTCCTCCTCGTCGACGACCAGCTCGGAGCGGGTCCGGCGGTAGACGATCGAGACACGCTCGGCGCCGTGGCGGAGGCTCGTCCGGGAGCAGTCCATCGCGGTGTAGCCGCCGCCGATCACGACGACGTCCTTGCCGACGTAGAGGTCCTGGCCGAGGTTCGCCTTCTTCATGAAGTCGACGCCGTAGTCGACACCGTCGAGGTCGCCGCCGGGGATGTCGAGCGCGACGGCGTCCATCGCGCCGGCGGTCAGGGCGACCGCGTCGTAGTCGTGCTGGAGATCGTCGAACGTGACCTCGACGCCGACCGTCGTGTTGAACCGGAACTCCGCGCCCAGGCGCTCGACGAGCCGGACGTCCATCTCGATTGCCTCGCGCGGGAGGCGGAACGCCGGCACGCCGATGAGCATCGTGCCGCCGCCGTATGGGAGGCTGTCGAACACGGTCACGCCGACACCCTTCATCGCCAGCTCGCGCGCGACCGCGATGCCGGCCGGCCCGGCGCCGACGACGGCGACCCGCTCCGGACGCGCCGTGATCTGGGGCATGACGTCGGGGATGCCGGAGGCCTCGTGCCACTCGACGAGGAACCGCTTCATCGCGCGGATCGCGAGGGGCCGGTCGATGTCGCCGCGACGGCAGGCCCGCTCGCACGGGGCGGAGCAGACGTAGGAGCACATCGCCGCGACCGGGTTCGGCTCCCGCGACAGGATGTAGCCCTCCTCGAACCGGCCCTCGGCCGCGAGGTTCAGGTAGCCACGGCAGTTCGTCCCGACCGGGCACGCTTCCTGGCACTCGATGTTGCACTGGAGCCAGGAGGCGTCGACGGGCTGAACGAGGAATTCCTGGTAGGGGTCGATCGCCACGGTCGCGGACGTGCCTTTCGAGTGCGGTCCAAGTCCCGGGAAGCGGAGCGGCCGGCAGCACGATTCGGCACCGTTGCCGGCACGGCCAATCTACCATCGCGGCCTTCGCCTTCGCAAAGACCCGCGCACGCCGGTCGGCCACCCGGGAGTCACCCCCGACGCGCTGGTCCCCGCGGGGCCCGGCTGCCGGCCGGATCGAACGCCTGTCCGACGGCCGGCGAGCACGCCGTCCAGCGTCCACGCGGGCGGTCGCGGGTTGACCGGCGCGTGCGTCGCAGCTACGCTCGCCGGGGGGCGTGTTCGTCTGGCCGGCCCCGGCGGCCGAGGAGGACAGCGGATCTTGACCGCAAGCGAGTTCACCTTCCTGGCCCTCGGGCTGGTTCTCGGTGTCGCGAGCGGAGCCGCTCTGATCGAAGTCCTCCGGTCGCGCCCGCCGGCGCCGCGGGAGGTCCGGGTGACCGTCGCCCCGAACGCGATCCAGGCGCGGCTGCCTTCCACGCTCGCCGATCCGTCCGCCTCTCTCGACTCGTCGCCGGCCGCCGGCGGGCCCGGCGATCGCCGCTGGCACGACGACCCGCCCGATCCCGTCACGGCGCCGGGCGGTCGCCGCGCCTCCGATCCCCTGGCGGCCACGGTGCTGATGGCACGAGCGGGCGCCGCGCCGGCAACGTCCGGTCCGACGGCGAGCGCCGTGGCGGCCCCGAACGCGGTCCGGACTGGAACGCCTGTTCCGATTCGCGTGGACCCCTTCCGGCCCGTGACGGCCGGGGCTGCGGCACCGGCGATGGTCCCGGTCCCGATGTCGATGGAGCCCGACCCGCTCACGACCGCGCTCCGGTCGACGGCTGCCGCGGTCGCGACGGCGGCGATGGCCGGGGGCCGCGACGCATCCCGGCCGGACCAGCTGGGCCCGTCGATCGCGCGGGCGATGGCTTCCGGCCCGACGAAGGCGGAGGGCGCATCGGTGGACGGCGGCGCCGTCGCGGCACCGCGCGCGCAGAACGCCGGACCGTGCGCCGACGAGCGGCGGGTCGCCGACGAGCGTTGCGCGGTCGCGACCCGGGCGCGGGCCGGCTCGGATGCAGCGGCGGAGGCGCTCCGCGCCGCCCAGCGGTCCTATGACGAGCACATGGCCGCCGCGGAGGCGGGGCAGGCCGCCGCGGATCCGCGCTCCGTGCGCGCGGCGAAGGAAGCGGCCCAGCAGCGGTTCCGCGACGCGCGCTCGCGGGCCACGTCGCGGGACGATATCGAGGGCGCGGCGCGGTCCTGGCTCGCCGAGATCAACGAGATCAACCAGGAGACCCGCGAGGCGACGGCCCGCGCCGAGCGGAGCCGGGCTGCGGCGACCAGCCTCGCGACGACGCTGGAGCGCCTGGCCGTCGAGGCGGACGCGGCGCGGATCTCCGCCGAGCGCGCCGACGAGGCGTGCGTCGCGGCGCGCGAAGCGCTTGCAACCTGCGACGAGGCCCGCGCCCTCGAGGCCGCGGCGGTCGCCCGGACCGCGACACCGGTCGCGGCCGGGCCGGCGGCAACCGCCGATGTCGCGGCGACGGGCCTGGCGGCGGTCAACGACCAGCCCGACGACGAGTTCGCCTTTGCCGGGTCGCGGGCGGGCCAGGAGGCCCTGATCCTCCGGATCCTCCGAGCCGATCGAGGGGCGATGCAGCACGCGGTCAACCGGCTGGCCGCGGACGGGAGCGATGCCGCCCGCTGGCAGGGCCTGATCGGCGGGCTCGCCGACGCCCTGATCGCCCGCTCGATCGAGGCGTCCGCACTCGACTTCCCGACCGACCACTTCTTCTGGGGCCTGTTCAACCAGGCCGAGAACCGGGACATCGCGGCAGGCCTCGCGTCGCTCGGCTTCCGCTTCGACGGCTTCGGTGGCTGGGTCGAGGACCACCAGCCCACCCAGCGGGACCTGTCGCTGGCGGTCGGCTACGCGGGCCAGGACCCGATGCGGATCCGGCGCTGGCCGGGCGAGCCCGAGATCCGGGCCCTGTTCGCGGACGTCCGGGTCGCGGCCGACGAATACGTCGCCAACTCCGCCGGCGGCCTCACCCTGGGCGAGCTGGTCTCGCTCCTCGGCCGCCGCGCCGACGGCCTGACCGAGCTCTGGAACGAGTGGGGGACGGTCCGGCCGGTCCTGCTCGAGGGAGGCTGAGGCCCGGCCGTCAGGCCTCGACCGCGGCGCGCTCCGGCTCGCCGGTGGGCGTCGCGGCGGCGGCCGCGCCCGCGAGGGCCGGATCCGGTCCTTCGTCCTCGTCCTCGTCGATCACGATCAGCCGGAGCGCCTCGGCCGCCGGCGACCCGATCGCCTCGCCCTCCTCGGCGGCCCAGCTCCGGATCCGCTCGGCCAGCTTCTCCGGCTCGCGGATCTGGCTGGCGTGCGCCGCCAGGGCCGCGATCTTGCGGTCCACCGAGGTCGTGATGTCGACACGGACGTTCGGTTCGTTGGGCCAGAACAGGTACAGGCGACGGACCCGATGGGCGGCCAGCCCACGCCTGGCGAGCGCCGCGAACGCCATCGGGTTGCGCGCGGCCGGGTAGACCGCATCGACCGCGGCCAGGCCGGCCTCTCGGTGGTCCGTGTGGTTGATCCCGCCGTCGCGGTAGAAGATGACCGACGGGTCCGTCGCGAGCACCGCATCCGGCTTCCAGGTCCGGATCTCCCGGACGAGCTGCTCGCGCAGGACGAGGTCGTTGACGAGCGATCCGTCGGGCTGGTGGAGGAACGTGATCCCGGCGTAGCCGATGAGGTCGGCGGCCGCCCGCTGCTCGCGCTCGCGGAGCGCCGCCAGCTCCAGGGGATCCGCGTCGGGATCCTCGCCCCCGGCGTCGCCGCTCGTGCAACAGACCAGCCAGCCCTCGGAGCCGGCGTCGATCCAGCGTGCCGCGGTGCCGGCGGGCCCGAAGTCGGCATCGTCCGGATGGGCCGCGATGACCAGGAATCGGGCCGGCCGCCAGGTGTGGTCTACGTCGTTCATGTGATCACGTTCCGTCCCATGGTTCCGCTGTTCCGGGTCTCGCGACGGGTCTATCATTCCGGCCGAGGCTTCGCTCGTCTCCCCCCACGAGCGAAGCCTCATTCCGTCTCATCCGTCGCGCGTGCCGGAACGGCGCCCGCGCTCGTGGCAGGCGGCGCGACGGTCAGCGAGCCGCCGCGGTCTGGGCCTCGTCGAGGGCCGCCATGACGGCGGCGGCGTGGCCCTCCGGCTTGACCTTCTCCCAGGTTTTCGCGATGCGTCCCTGTGGATCCACGAGGAATGTCCGGCGGGCGGTGCCCATGTACGTCCGCCCGTAGTTCACCTTCTCCACCCACGAGCCATACGCGTCGGCGACGGCGTGGTCCTCATCGGCAAGCAGGAGGAAGGGCAGGCCGAACTTCTCGCGGAAGGCTCGCTTGCTCCTGGCGCCCTGCGGGCTGATGCCCCAGACGTCCGCGCCGCGCTCCGTGATCGTGTCGTTGACGTCGCGGAACTCGCAGGCCTCGGTCGTGCAGCCGGGCGTGTCGTCGGCCGGGTAGAAGTAGACGATCGTCCAGCGGCCTCGCTGGTCCGCGAGCCGATGGATCGTGCCGGTCTCGTCCGGAAGGGCGATCTCGGGCGCCGGCTCGCCCGCCGTCGGAATGGTCATCCCCGGAGCCTAGCAGGGGTCTCCACGATCAGCAGCCGGCCGGTCCGGTGGGTCAGCCGCGCGTCCGCCGCGTCGCGGACGTTCGAAAGGCCACGGGACGGCCCGTTCAGCAGGGGCTCGTCGCGGAGCGGGTAGCGGAGGCCGCTGGTCGTGATCCCGCCGGCGTCGCCGCCGAATGGCAGCAGGGAGACGAGGTCGCCGACCGCACCCGCGAGATCCGTCCGACCCGGGGCGGCCAGGCGGATCCGGCTGCCGGCGCCGAGGAGGCGGACCTCCCGACCGGCGAGGCCCGGGTGGGCGAGCAGCCAGACGTTGCCGAGCTCGTGGTCCAGCCGGGTCCCGCCGAGCGCGCCGAGGATCGTGATCCGGGCGGGATCGGCCTCGACCGCGGCGAGCACCGCGAGCTCGGCGTCGGTCTCGTCCTTGTCGACGGGCGCACGGTCGATCCGGACGCCATCCGCGGCGAGCCGCTCGAGGTCCGCCGGCGCGATCGAATCGCCGTCGCCGAGCCAGCGGTCGATCCGCCGGCCGAGGGGCGCCGCATGCCGGGCGCCGCCGTCCGCCGCGATCACGAGGTCGATCCCGTCCGACCAGCCCGGCCACGCGGACTCGAGGTCGCCGGCCGGCTCCACCGTGCCGTCCGCGAGGACGAGCGCGTGGCGGCTGCTCATCCGGGGCGAGACGCGCGCTCAGGGGACGCCGCGTGGGATGTGCTCGCCGCGGCGAGATGGACCTCCGCCCAGGCCGCGACCGACGGCGCCACCTCCGCCGCCCCGGCCGCCCGGAGCTCGTCCGGATCGCCGAGGACCGATTCGATCCCGATCGCGCGGGCCCCGATGGCCACCGCCATCTGCATATCCGTCGGGGCGTCGCCGACATAGATCGAGAGCTCCGGCCGATGGCCGTGACCGGCCAGCCGGAGCGCCCGCCGCAACGGCTCCGGGTCCGGCTTGTGGACCGGAAGGTCGTCGCCGAACACCCGGACCGGCAGCAGGCGGCCGAGACCGGTCCGCTCCAGCTGGGGCTCGACGACGTCGCGATGGCCGGCCGTCACGATCCCGAGCGTCGCGCCGGCGTCGCGCAGTCGCTCGAGGGCCGCCTCCGCGCCGGCGAACGCCAGGACGCTCTCGCCGTCGGCGGCGAAGGCCGTCTCCCAGAGCGCGTTCGCCTCCTCGAGCCGATCGCCGGGGATCCCGAGCCGGCGGTACATCTCGCGCCAGTCCGGCACGTAGCTCCTGCGGTAGCGGACGACGTCGAAGGGCAGGCCGAACGCGGTCATCACCGTCGCGTTGGCGGCGTGGAATGCCCCGAGGGAATCGACCAGGGTGCCGTCCCAGTCGAAGAGGATCGCCTCCATCCCGCCGATCGTACAGGCGGCGATCCGGCGGCCGGTCACCGTGGCGACGGTCGCGCCCGCACCCTTGCGGCCGGTGCGGGACCATGCCGTAGACTCCGACGGTGCCCGAGCCGCTCGACCATCCCGCGATTCAGCGCGTCCGCGACGCCGCGGAGCGGAAGGGCGTCACCCTCGAGATTCACCAGTTCGACGAGTCCACCCACACCGCGGAGGACGCCGCGCGAACGGTCGGCGCTGATCTCGCCCAGATCGTCAAGTCGCTCGTCTTCGTCGCGCCGGGCGAGGGCGACACGCTCGATCCGATCCTCTGTCTCGTCAGTGGCCCCAACCGCGTCGACCTGGCGCGGCTCGCGGCCGTCCTCGGGGAGCAGGACATCCGCCGGGCAACCGCCCGCGAGGCCCAGGAGCTGACCGGGTACGCGATCGGCGGCATCCCGCCGTTCGGCCACGGCCGGCCCGTCCGGACCGTGATGGACCCGGCGCTCACGCAGTATCCGGTCGTCTGGGCGGCGGCCGGAACACAGACCGCGGTCTTCCCCGTCCCGCCCGGCACTCTCCGGATCCTGGCGAACGCGACCGTCGCGCCGATCGTCGAGGAACGGCGCGCCGCCGACGTCGAGGCGGAGGCGCGGGCGAACGCGACGGCCATCGGGGTCGCCGGTCCGTCGGCTGCGGATCCGAATGCGGACCCGGCGTCGACCGACGCGTCGGCCGCCTCCAACGCGAGGGCGTGACGCCCGATTCCTCGGGCCGCGACGGGGATTCCGGCGCGACTGAAGCCCCACGACCATCCACGCCGGCCCTGCCCCGCGATGCCACGATCGTCTATCCCGGCGGTCTCCGGGCCCGCTGGCGCTGGGCCGGCAGCGGCCAGGGGCCGGCGGTCTTCGCCCTGACCGAGGCCGGTGGCACGCTCGAGGACCTCGGGCCTTCGGTCTCGCCGTCGTTCGAGCAGCTGTGTCGCGCCGAGCTGCGCGTGGACGGCCCGGCAGGCGCGTGGACCGTCCGGTTCGCCTCGACGATCAGCGACGAGCCCGCCGCGCTCGCCTGGGACGATGCCGGTCTCCTCGTCGTGAAGTACGGCTTCCACACGTACGGCCTGGAGTCGCGCAGCGGCGCACTGCGCTGGTCGCACCGGTCGGCGTCGCCGCTGATCGCGGTCCTCGGCTCGCCGCGCCTCGCCCACGTGCTCGTCCAGTCGGAGATCGAGACGTTCGCGATCGAGGCGGACGGGACGGTCGGCTGGCGGATCGCCCACAGCGACGTGGTCTCGGACGCCGGGCTCGTCGGCGGACGGCTCGTGCTGACGAGCTTCACGGGGCAGGTGTCGGCGGTGGATCCCGCGACCGGACGCAGCGTCGCCTCCTGACCGCAGGCCGCGGAGGACAGAGGTCGGGACCCGCCCGCCCGGCCCGACGGCGCTCGGAGTCGCCGCCGGCCGCACCACCCCGGACCCCGGCGGCGGACACGAAAGGGCCCGAAGGAACCTACCCGCGGCGTGGGCGTTGATGCGATCGCTGCCGTTAGCCTGCGCTCGACCCCTCCGGGCTGACGCGAACGCTATCGTCGGGGCCGCCACCCGGTCAATCCCGGTTTTCCACGAGTTGGCACGACGCGGCGTCGGTTATCCACAGGCTGTCCCGGATCGCCCGGCTCGCCGCGGCCTTGGCGCGATCCCCCGCGATCGCGGCAGGTGCCGCGCGGCCGATCTCGTGGGAGCCGGGGCTATCATCCGGCCGTGACTCCCCTCGTCCTGGCTGCCGCGGGCGTGGTCGCCCTGATCGCGGCGGGTCTCACGCTGCGCAGCTTCGGGTCGCGCTACCGCGTCGGCCGGCTGCTGGCGACGACGCCGAAGGTGACCGTCGGCGAGGCCGTCGAGATGGCCAGGGCCGGGCAGCACGCGTACGTCCGCGTCGACGGCCGGATCGACACCGAGGAGGACTTCGAGGGACCCGACCACCAGCCGCTCGTCCTCCGCCGTGTCCGGCTGGAGGTCCGGGACGGCCGGCGCTGGCGGCCCTTCGAGGATCACCGCCAGGTGGTGCCGTTCACGGTCAACGAGGGCCTCGACACGATCGCGATCGACACGGACGCGCTCGACGCGGGCCTCGTCGTCGTCCCGCGGGAGTCCGTCGGGACCGCCGCGGACCTCGCCGATCGGGTGCCGCCCGGAACGACCGCCGAGACCCCCGTCCGCGCCCGGATCGACCAGCTGTCGTCCGTCGAGCATGCGATCGTCCTCGGCTACCCGGTCCCGCCGAACCCCGGTGTGGCGGGCGTCGATGAGGCGCCGGCGCCCGGGGCGCCCGCCGCCAGGATGACCGCCGGCCGGTCGCGCCCGCTGATCCTGACCGTCCTCGAGCCTGACGAGGCGATGCGCGTCCTCGCCGCGGACGGCCGGAGCCGGACCCGCGTGGCCGGGGCCCTGATCGCGGTCGCCGTCGCCCTGATCCTCGGGTCGGCTGCCTGGGCCGTCCTCGGCGTCATCGCCCCGACCGCGATCGGCCGGCTCGCCGGCCTCGACACGCTGATCGCGTCCGCCCTCGCGGCCAGCCCCGAGCCGAGCGCGATCACGGGCGATCCCCGCAGCAACGGCCAGGGACCCGGGCTCGTCGGCACGCCCGGCCTGGCGATCCTCGGCGTCGCGCTGATCGGGATCGTCGCGGTCGTCGCGACGACCGTCTACGTCCGAGTGACCGCCTCGTCGAACGCCGCGTCGACGCACGAGAAGCCGGCTCCAGACAAGGCTGGAGGCCGGCCAGCGAACCGGCCCTGAACCGGGCGGCGAACGTGGCCTGACGGGACCTCGACGACGCCCCGGCAATGTGCCGGGACTTTCGGACTATTGGCAAGAATTGTGAGATCGCTAGCGTTCGGCCCGTCGACTTCCCATTTCCTCATGGATGGTCCGTGCCGAGCGCGCCACTCACCCGCCCGATCGACGCCACCCTCTCGGTGACCAAGGCCGCCCGCCTCCTGGGCGTGCACCCGAACACCGTTCGGGCGTGGAGCGACGCCGGCCGCCTGCGCTACTACCGGATCAACCCGCGTGGCGACCGTCGCTACCGGCTCGGCGACCTCCAGCGCTTCCTCGCCGCCGCCGAGAACGCCCCGGAGGCGAGCGGTTTCGGCTCGGGCTCCCCGATCGCCGGCCGCCGCGGCGCCGCGATCGCAGCCGCCGCGGAGCGCTCGCTCGACGGCCGCCCGATCCCGACCGATCGCGAGCGCCTCCGCCGTCGGGCCGATCTCGCGACCGTCGGCGCCCTGACCCGGATCGCGGCCGATCCCGAGACGCTCGACGAGGTCCTCCGCCAGGCTTGCCTCGTGATCCGCGAACGCGGCAACTTCCGGACCGTCGCGGTCCACGAGGTCCGCGGCGACCGGCTCGTGCCTCGGGCGACGACGGCGTCGGGGTCCGCCCGGGCGCCGGAGCTGCCGCGAGCCTACGGCGCGATGGGCGCCGCGCTCGAACGCGCCGCGTCGGCCGATCCGGGGCCGGTGATCGGCGACGGGTTCGGGGGTGTCGGCGACGGCGTCGGCGGTATCCGAGAGGTCGCGGCCGCGATCCCCGGCGACGACGAGCCGTGGGGCGTCCTGACGCTGCTCGCCGACGTCGACGGCGACCAGACCGCGATCGACCCGGACCTCCTGATCGAGCTCGCGGCCGCCGTCGGGGTCATCGTCGAGGCCGCGCTCCGCACGGACGAGGCGGCCCATCGCCTGCACCGGGCGGACGCCCTCCGACGAGTCGCCGGCGACATCGGCAGCCGCCTGGATCTCGATCGGATCCTGGCGGGCCTCGTGGACCACGCGATGGTCCTCTTCAACGGGGACCGCGCGGCGGTCTTCCTCCGCGCCCGCGACGGCCGGGCGACGGCGGAGGTGAGCCGCGGTCTCTCGGCCCGATACCTCGAATCGGTCGTCGACTTCCCGACCCGGTCGCTCCCCTCGGTCGCCGTCGCCGCGCACCGCCCGCTCTATGCCACCCACTACCGCGACGACCCGCGGGCCTCCGACGTCCGCGCCGCGGTCGTGCAGGAAGGCTTCGACACGATCTGCACGGCGCCACTGTTCGACTCCGAGGAGTCGATCGGCCTGCTCAACGTCTATCACGACGCGCCGCACGACTGGACGACGGACGAGCTCGACACGATGGCGGCCCTGGCCGAGCAGGCCGCCGTCGCGATCAAGAACGCCCAGAACTACGAGCAGATGGCGACCTGGGCCGCCCAGCTCCAGTCAATCCAGCAGCTCGGCGCGCGCCTCGCCCGGCTCGGCGACGAGCGGGAGATCGGGATCGCGATCGCGACCGAGCTGCGCCAGCTGATCGACTACCACAACGTCCGGGTGTACCGGCTCCGCGGCCTCGACCTGATCCCGGTCGCGATGCGGGGCCAGGTGGGCGAATACGTCGACGAGACGATCGAGCAGCTCCAGGTCCGCTACGGCGAGGGCATCACCGGCTGGGTCGCGGAGCAGCGCATCGCCCAGAACCTGACCGACGCCGCCGCGGACCCGCGGGCCAACACGATCCCCGGCACGGACGACGACCTTGACGAGTCGATGCTCCTCGCCCCGATGATCTACGAGGACCAGGTCCTCGGCGTCCTCGTCCTCTCCAAGCTCGGCCTGCACCAGTTCGCCGAGGACGACCTGCGCCTGCTCGTGATCTACGCGAGCTTCGCCGCTCAGGCCTTCGCGAACGCCGACGCGACGAGCCTCCTGCGGGCCCAGTCGGAGGCGCTCGGCCGGCAGCTCGCGAACCAGCGGGCCCTCCTCGGCGTCACCGAGTCGATCCTCGCGACGCTCGACACCCAGGCCGTCCTCGATCAGGTCGCCGAGCGCCTGTCCGAGCTCGTCGGCTACGACAACCTCTCGATCGAGGTCCGCGACCGGCTCACGGGCCTGCTCCGCCCGCTGACCGCGAAAGGCATCCATGCCTCGGAGTACCTCGAGCCGTGGCAGCCGGGCGAAGAGGGTCTCGCGACGTGGGTCGTCGCCCACAACGAGCCGGCCCTCGTCCGCGACGAGGCCGCCGACGAGCGGGTCAACCAGTTCCGGTCGACGGGCCCGATGGACGGCAGCATGATCTGCGTCCCCCTTCGCGGCCGCGACGGCGCCACCGGCGTCCTGACGCTCGAGCGGATCGGGCTCGAGCAGCGCTACAGCGAGGAGGAGTTCGAGCTCGTCCAGCTGTTCGCGGCGCAGGTGTCGATCGCGCTCCAGAACGCGGAAGCGCACCGCGCGGTCGAGATCCGTGCCCAGACGGACGACCTGACCGGGCTCCTGAACCACGGCACCTTCCAGCACTGGCTCGCCCGCGACGCCCTCGCCTTCGAGCCGTTCAGCCTGATCATGCTCGACCTGGACGACTTCAAGGGCGTCAACGACCGGCTCGGCCACCAGGCCGGCGACCGGCTGCTCGCCGAGATTTCGCGGGCCCTGGTCGCCGCCGGCCGCGACACGGATCGCGTCTTCCGCTACGGCGGCGACGAGTTCGCCCTGATCCTGCCGGGCGCCGATGCCGCCGCCGCGCTGGGCGTCGCCGAGCGGGTCCGCGGCTCCGTCCGGGCCCTCGGCGGGACGGGCTCCGCCTGGGACGACGCGGACCTCGCGGTCAGCGTCTCGATCGGCGTCGCGACCTTCCCCGAGGACGGCACGACGGCCGAGGAGATCCTGCTCGCCGCCGACCGGGCCTGCTTCGTCGCGAAGCGGACGGGCAACGGCCTGATCGCGACCGCGGACGAGGGTCTCGCGATCGCGCGCGACTTCTCGTTCAAGTCGCCGACCCCGATCGACGTGGTCGAGCAACCCGGGCGCGACGAGTCCGATCCCGCCGCGCCGTCGGAGCCCGCCGCCTGAGGCGCCGCCCGCGCGCGACCCCGTCACCGGTGGCACCATCACGCCGTCCCACCGCCGACCCATGACCGACCGATCCCGCCACCCACGCCGTCTCGCTGGGCTCCGCGCCGCGGCGCTCGCGGCCGTCGCGATCGTGGCGATCGGCTGCCTGCCGGCCGGCGCGGGCGGTGGCCTCCCAACGGCGGTGCCGGCGGCCAGCGGACCGACGCCGCGTCCGTCCTTCCGCGCTCCGACCCCGACCCCGGCGCCGACGTTCGCGATCTACACCGTCGCCCGCGGCGACACGCTCAGCAAGATCGCGGACCGGTTCGGGACGACGGCCCGGAGCATCGCCTACTGGAACCGGGCGACCTACCCGAGCCTGGATCCGGAGGGGTCCGGCTATCGCCCGAACCTGCTCCAGGTGGGCTGGACGCTCCGGATCATCCCGAACGCCCAGTTCGACGAGCAGACCCTGCCCGAGCCGAGCGAGCTCCAGGGCACGCCGCCGACGCCGAAACCAACGGACGACCAGATCCAGTACGAGGACACCCCGTCACCGGCGCCGAGCTGACGCCGATACGCAGCGCGCCGGGCGCGACGGCCGGTCAGGCGCCGGCGAGATCCTGCAGGAATTGCGGCACCCAGAGCACCGACGGGTGGAGGAAGCCCGTGACGGTCACGACGACGAGCAATCCGCCGAAGGCGAGCAGGACGAGCCAGTCCGTCCGGTCGTAGGCCAGGTGCCGGAGCCACGTCCGCTTGCCGGTCCCGAATGCGCGCAGGTCCATCGCGTCGATCGTGTCCTCGGCGCCGGCGATGGCGTTGACCACGGTCGGGACGAGGACGGGGCCGGACCGCCGGGCCTTCGCGGCGAACCCCTTCGCGCCACCGGCCCAGTCGAACCCGCGGATGCGCTGGGCGTCGACCGTCGTCTGGAAGTCCGCGGCAAGGGACGGCAGGAACCGGAATGTCAGATCCAGGCCGAACGCGAACTTCTCGGGGACGCCGAGCCGGTGGAAGGCGATCCCGAAGTCATTGGGAGCGACGCAGAACGCTACGGGGAATCCGATGGTCGCCATCGTCAGGTACCGCAGGAACAACGTCACCGCGAGGCTCAGCGACTCCGCGGAGATGGGCGTCCCGAGGATGGGCACGTAGAAGAGGATGTGGGTCTGATCGACCGGCATCTCCTGCACGCGGCCGCCCGCGAAGATCGTGTTCACGATGACCAGGAAGCCGATGAACACGAACACCACGGTCCAGTTGCGGCGGATCTGGGCCCACGGGATGGAGCCGGCCCGGTACCAGGCCAGGGCGATTCCGAGCAGCACGAGGACCAGGCGGCCGTCCCAGACCTGGAGAACCGTGAAGATGAAGAAGGCGACGACGAGGATGAGGACGCGGGGGTCGCGGCGTGCGAGCCACGACCCCCGTCCGAGATACCGCGGGGCGATGTTCACGGGTTGCCCCTCACCCGCAACTTACCTGCCGAGCTGGGCCTTCAGTGGCTCCCAGGCGTAGACGAGGATCGGGACCAGGATGATGGTGCCGATCAGGTCGCCGACGATGACCGGGATGTAGAGGGTGGTCAGGATCGTCCCGACGTCGAGGCCCTGGAGGATCGCGTCCGTGAACACGAACAGGAAGCCGATGACGACGCCGATGGAACCGGCAATCGCACCGCCGATCGCTCGGTCACGGAGGCTTCCGTTCACCCAGCGTGCGAGGTAGAGCGGCGCAAGACCGGCGATGAGGCCGACGAGGCCGTTGGCGATGCTCCAGTTCCAGGACGTCAGGGCTCCCCAGCCGGAGATCTGGTCACCGATCGCGTTCCCGACGAGACCCGTGAAGAAGCCGACGATCGGACCGAACGCGTATCCGAAGAACGGCACCAGGGCGAATGCCGGACGAACGGAGACGGTGCTGCCCGGGATCGGGATCTGGGCGACAAGCAGGATTCCGTAGAGCGCCGCGCCGATCGCCGCGTAGACGATCGTCCGCGATGTGACTTCCCAGAGCGGGTTCCGGTTCCGCTCCATGCTGGTTGCTGTCATGCAAACCCTCCAACCATGGGTAACTGGCCCCCCAACGGTCGGCTGTCGGCCGCTCTCCTCTTCCGCTCAGGCAGACGTGGGCTCGGACGCCACCATCTGCCGGGCGAGGGTCTCCGCGTCGAGGAGCCGACCCTCCGCGGGATGCCATCGGGCGTTGGCCCGAAGGAGCGAGGTCAACCGGAGGTTACAGGCGATCCATGCCTCCTCGTCCGCGATGACGGCGGACGGCGGACCGTCCGCCACGACCACTCCGTCACGCATCAGCAGGATACGGTCGGCGTGCGTCAATGCAAGGTCCACATCGTGGGTGATGAGGTAGAGGCTTTCGAGGTCCGGCGTGGTTGCGACCTCGGCGAGAAAATGGTTCGCCGTGCGGTGGTCCTGCCCGGCTGACGGTTCGTCAAGGATCAGTCCCGGCGGGTGAAGCGCGAGGGCGATGGCGAGGGCCAGCCGCTTCTGCTGGCCGAACGAGAGGGTCAACGGCGGCCGCTCGCGGATCTCGTCGAGGGTGTCCAGCGACGTCCGACGAAGCACGTCGTCGACGATGGCGTCAAACGTCTCGGGCGGCCGGTGGAGGTTCCGCGGCCCGAACAGGAGCTCCTCGCGAACGGTGCGCGCGAAGAGCATCTGGCTGGGACTCTGGAACACGTAGCCGAAGACCGTGGCCAGCTCCGGAACGGTGCGTTCGCGGATCGGCCGACCTTCGACGAGGACCTCGCCGGACGTCGCCTCCATGAGCCGCATCGCCGTCCGGAACAGCGTCGTCTTGCCCGAGCCGTTCGGGCCGAGCACCGCGACCGTCTCGTGCCGGCCGAACGTCGCGTTGATCCCGGCCAGCACCTCGCGCGGTCCGTAGCCGGCGCGGACGTTGCGGTAGGTCAGACGCGGGCCGTCGCCGTTCGCGTCGGCGGCGGAGCGGCCGTTCGCGACACCGACGGGGCTGCCGTTCGCGGCGGCGACCGCCCCGTCCGCGGCGGCGTGACCGGGATCGGCCCTCCAGCCCGCACGCATCCGCCCGAGGACGACCTCGAACGGGAGCTTCACGGCCGACGGATCCGCGATCTCGAGGAAGCCGTCAACCGGACCGAGATAGCGCGTCCGGCCCTCGTCCAAGTACAGGACCCGGTCGGGCCGCAGCGCGAGGGCCTCCTCGACGCGGTGCTCGACGATCACGACCGCGTGGCCCTCGTCGGCGAGGTCCCGAAGGAGGCGGAGCAGCCGTTCCGCGGTGGCCGGGTCGAGGTTGGCGAGCGGCTCGTCGA